>JANPKF010000661.1:0-2635 GCA_031425895.1 Caulobacteraceae bacterium
AGATCGTCGAACAGCGCATGAAGGGCCTCGATGGCCTGCTCTACATGAGCTCGACCAGTGACGGCTCCGGCGCAGCCAGCACCACCCTGACTTTCAAGGCCGGCACCGATCCGGACATCGCCCAGGTCCAGGTGCAGAACAAGCTGTCGGCCGCCACCGCCCTGCTCCCCACCGAGGTTCAGCAGCAGGGCCTGACCGTCTCCAAGTCGGCCCGCAACTTCATGATGGTGGTGGGCCTCTTTTCGCCGGACGGATCGAAATCCAGCACCGACCTCGGCGATTACGCCGCCGCCAACCTGGTGGACGCCATCAGCCGCGTCGACGGCGTCGGCGAAGTGCAGCTGTTCGGTTCGCAATATGCCATGCGTATCTGGCTGGACCCGGTGAAGATGGCTGCCGTCGGGGTCACCCCGGCCGATGTCTCCGCCGCCGTCCGCGCCCAGAACGCCCAGGTCTCGGCCGGCCAGATCGGCGGCCCGCCGACCGCCGAGGGGGCGTCGCTGAACGCCACCATCACCGCCCAGTCGCGCCTCAACACCCCGGAACAGTTCCGCCAGATCATCGTCAAGTCCTCGGCCGATGGCTCCGCCGTCCGGCTTCAGGACGTGGCCCGGGTCGAGCTCGGCGCCGACAGCTACCTGTCGTCCTCGCGCTTCAACGGCAAGCCGGCCGCCGGCTTCGCCATCCGCCTGGCCACCGGCGCCAACGCCCTCGACACCGCCGAGCTGGTCAACAAGGAGCTGGAACTCCAGGCCAGGTCATTCCCGGAAGGCATCAGCTACGCCATCGGCTACGACACCTCGCCCTTCGTGGAGAAGTCGATCGAGGAAGTGGTCAAGACGCTGGCCGAGGCCATGGTCCTGGTCTTCATCGTCATGTTCGTCTTCCTGCAGAACTGGCGCGCCACCCTCATTCCCGCCATCGCCGTTCCCATCGTGCTGCTCGGCACCATGGCCGTGCTGTTCACCCTCGGTTACTCGATCAACACCCTGACCATGTTCGCCCTGGTGCTGGCCATCGGCCTTCTGGTCGACGACGCCATCGTCGTGGTCGAGAACGTCGAGCGATTGATGAGCGAGGAGGGGCTCAGTCCAAAAGAGGCGACCAAAAAGTCGATGGGCGAGATCACCGGCGCCCTGATCGGCATCGCCGCTGTGCTCAGCGCCGTGTTCGTGCCGATGGCCTTCTTCGGCGGCTCGCAAGGCGTCATCTATCGACAGTTCTCTGTGACCCTGGTCACCGCCATGGTCCTGTCGGTGCTGGTCGCCGTCATCCTTACCCCGGCTCTGTGCGCCACCCTGCTCAAGCCCGTGAAACCCGGCCACGTCGCTTACACGGACAAGGGCGCCTTTGGTTGGTTCAACCGCAACTTCAACAAGGGTCGCGACTGGTACGCGGGCTTTGTCGCCACCACGTTTGGCAAGGGCGTGCGCTACATCGCCCTGTTCGCAGGCATCCTGGTGGCGATGGGCATCCTGTTCGTGCGGCTGCCCTCCAGCTTCCTGCCGCCCGAGGACCAGGGGATCATGATGGTCCAGGTCCAGCTGCCGGCCGGCTCGACCCAGGACCAGACCCTCGCCACCCTGCGCAAGGTCGAGAACCACTTCCTGGTCGACGAGAAGGACAGCGTGCAGTCGATCTTCACGGTCGCCGGCTTCAGCTTCTCCGGCGCGGGCCAGAATGCCGGCATCGGCTTCATCCGGCTCAGGCCCTTCGACGAGCGCGGAGACTCGACTCTGCGCGCCCCGGCCATCTCCGATCGGGCCATGGCTGCCTTCGGCCAGATCCGTGAGGCGATGATCTTCGCCCTGGTGCCGCCTTCGGTGCCGGAGCTAGGCAACTCCTCGGGCTTCGACCTGCAGCTCAAGGACGTCGGCGGCGTCGGTCACGAGGGCCTGTTGGCCGCCCGTGGCCAGCTGCTCGGCATGGCGGGGCAGGATCCCAACCTGACGGGCGTGCGCCCCAACGGCCAGGATGACACCTCACAGCTGAAACTGACCGTCGACCAGGCCAAGGCTCAGGCGCTCGGTCTCTCGATCAGCGACATCAACACCACGATCTCCAGCGTTCTGGGGGGCAGCTACATCAACGACTTCGTCGATCGTGGCCGGGTCAAGCGCGTCTACATGCAATCGGACGCGCCGTACCGTTCGCGTCCCGAAGACCTCTCCCAGATCCAGCTGCGCAACAGCGCCGGCCAGATGGTGCCCCTGACCGCCGTCGCCCAGACCAGCTGGACCTTCGGGCCTTCGCGGCTGGAGCGCTACAACGGCGTCTCCTCGATGAACATCCAGGGTTCCGCCGCCCGCGGCAAAAGCTCGGGCGACGCCATCAAGGCCATGGAGAGCATCCTGGCCAAGATGCCGGCCGGCATCGGCTATGAATGGTCGGGCCTGTCGCTGCAGGAGCAGGAGTCGCGTGGTCAGGCGCCAATCCTGTACGGCCTCTCCATCCTGGTCGTCTTCCTGCTGCTGGCCGCCCTCTATGAAAGCTGGACCATCCCGATGGCCGTCGTCCTGGCCATTCCGCTGGGCGTGCTCGGTGCGGTGCTGGCCACGACGGTGCGGGGCCTCAGCAACGACATCTACTTCCAGGTCGGGCTGCTGACGACCATGGGGCTGGCGGCCAAGAACGC
>JANPKF010000662.1:0-2361 GCA_031425895.1 Caulobacteraceae bacterium
CTTCCATCATGCGACCGCGTGCGAGTGCCGTGGCGCATGACCACCGACAGCGGCAGGTATTGATCAGTCCGGTCGCCCTCGATGTCGCCCAGCGGCATGGTCTCGATCAGCGTCAGGTCCATGCCATCGCCATGGGCCCACTGGATCAGGGCCGGAATTTCGTCGGCGTTGTCGCGGGCCAGGGCGACGGTGTTGATCTTCAGGGCGATGCCGGCGGCGCGGGCGGCCTCGAGGCCGGCCATCACCTGGGCCAGATCGCCGCCGCGCGTCAGGGTGCGGAAGAGGTCCGGCTTGAGCGTGTCGAGCGAGACGTTGATGCGGCGCACGCCGAGATCGGCCAGTTCGGCGGCGTGGTGGGCCAGGCGGGTGCCGTTGGTGGTCAGGGTCAGTTCCTGCAACCCTCCGCCGCTTTGCAGATGGCGCGACAGGCCCCGCACCAGCGCCATGAAGCCCTTGCGGACCAGGGGCTCGCCGCCGGTCAGGCGCAGCTTCTTCACGCCGAGGCCGATGAAGACCGAGGCGACCCGGTCGAGTTCCTCGAGGCTGAGCACCTCGGCCTTCGGAAGAAAGACCATCCGCTCGGCCATGCAGTAGACGCAGCGCAGGTCGCAACGGTCCGTCACCGACACCCGCAGATAGGAGACCCGGCGCGCGAAGGCGTCGAGCAGGGGCTGCTCGCCAGCCAGGGCGCCGGGGGCGGTCGCTTGCGCGGGTGGGGCGTCGTAGGGTGTCATCCGGGATCAAGAATAGGCGCGATGAGGCGATGGTGACAGGGGGGGCGGCAGCGAGAGCGACGGGGGATGCGTGGCAGGCGCTGGTTCTGGCGGCGGGACTGAGCAGCCGGTTCGGCGGACCCAAGCTGTTGGCGCCCTGGAATGACGGGGTGCTGATCGACGGCGCTCTGCGCGCGGCCTTCGCGGCGCCAGTGGCCAGGGTGACGGTCGTGACCGGCGGTCATGCGGCCGGGGTCACCGCGGCGGCCAGGGCGTTTGCCGAGCGGATCGGACAGGCCCACCGCCTGGCTCTGGTCCATGCCGCCGATCATGGCGAGGGGCTTTCCGCCTCGCTTCGGGCCGGGATCACCAGCCTGCCAAACGGCGCGGCCGGCGCTTTCGTCTTCCTCGCCGACATGCCGGCCATCCCGCCGTTCGTCGCCAATGCTCTGGCCGAAGCGATGACGCCGGACCATGACGCCGCCGCCCCGACCTTCGAAGGCCGACGCGGCCACCCCGTGCTGCTCGGCCGGGCGCTGTTCGAGCCGATCCGCCACCTGACCGGCGATCATGGGGCGGGACATCTTCTCAAGGGTCTGGGCGACCGGCTGGCGCTGGTCCCGACCTATGAGGCAGGGATTCAAAAGGACGTGGATCGGCCCGAGGACCTCTGAGGACGGCCCACAAGCCGCCGCAAATCGCAGGCGTCATCGCACCATGTTCGACCGCCGCATGCTGCTGCTGACCGCTCCCGCCCTGCTTCTGCCCGCCATAGCCCGGGCCGAGCCGGCTGCATGGGGCGAGCGGCTGGTGGCGGCGGCGAAAGCGCAGGTCGGCCGGACCACCGGGTACGACCCGGCCTATGTGCGCCTTGCCTATCCTGGCGGCGATGTGCCGCTAGAGCGTGGCGTCTGCAGCGATGTCGTGATCCGCGCCTATCGCACGGCCTTCGGCCTCGACCTGCAGGAGAAGGTGCATCGCGACATGGCGGCCAACTTCGCCGCCTACCCAAAAGCCTGGGGCTTGCGCCGGCCCGACAGGAACATCGACCACCGGCGGGTGCCGAACCTTGAAGTCTTCCTGCGGCGCAAGGGGGCCAAGCTGCCGCCGGGGGCGTCCTGGAAGGCCGGCGATCTGGTCACCCAGCGACTGATGCCCGGAAACCTGCCCCACATCCTGATCGCCACCGGTCAGCGCACCGGCCAGGGCGAGGCGATCATCATCGAGAATATCGGCGGCGGCGCGCTGGTGGCCACACCCCATCCCTCGGCCCACCTGTTCGGCCACTACCGGCTGGACCCGGGCAGGGCCTGAAAAATCCCCCGGCGGGGTTGACCCAAACGCCCCTTGGGCGTTGAAGGCGCGCACCTCTGTTTATGTTTGCGCGAAGGATGCCGCCCGTGGCCGACAAGAAGATCAAGAAGGTCGTTCTCGCCTATTCGGGAGGGCTCGACACCTCGATCATCCTCAAATGGCTGCAGACCGAGTACCAGGCCGAGGTGGTGACCTTCACCGCCGATCTCGGCCAGGGCGAGGAGCTGTCGCCGGCCCGCGACAAGGCCCTGCTGCTCGGCATCAAGCCGGAAAACATCTTCATCGAGGATGTGCGGGAGGAATTCGTCCGCGACTACGTCTTCCCGATGTTCCG
>JANPKF010000663.1:0-1697 GCA_031425895.1 Caulobacteraceae bacterium
CCCGCGAGGCGCTGAAAACCCTCGATCCCACCCGCGACGCGGCCAAGCTCACCTTCGACGGGGCTCCGGCGACCCTTCTTGGCGCGGCGGGTGAGGGCGTGGCCATCCTGGAACAGGTGATGGACCGGGCCGCGGTGCTGATCGCCTTCGAACAGTGCGGCGGCGCGGACCGCTGCCTGGAGATGGCCAAGGCCTATGCCCTGGAGCGCTACGCCTTTGGCCGGACCATCGCCTCCTACCAGGCGATCAAGCACAAGCTGGCCGACATGTACGTGAAGAACGAGCTGGCCCGCTCCAACGCCTATTACGGCGCCTGGGCGCTGAACGCCGATGCGCCGGAGCTGCCGGTGGCCGCCGCCGCCGCCCGGATCGCGGCCTCCGAGGCCTTCTGGTTCGCCTCCAAGGAGAACATCCAGACCCATGGGGGCATCGGCTTCACCTGGGAAATGGACTGCCACCTCTACTTCCGGCGCTCGCGGCAGCTCAGCCTGGTGGCCGGCGCGCCCCGGGTCTGGAAGGAGCGGCTGGTCAGCCAACTCGAACGGCGAAACGCGGCTTAAAGCAGGACAGCGATCATGGATTTCAACGACAGCCCCGAAGAAGCCGCCTACCGCGCGCAGGTGCGCGACTGGCTCGCCGCCAATGCGCCCAAGAAGCACACCGGGACCGACCCGGAGGGCGCCGACAGCATGCCGGCCTCCAAGTCGTGGCAGGCCAAGAAGGCCGCGGCCGGCTATGCCTGCATCACCTGGCCCAAGGAGTGGGGCGGGCAGGGCGGCAACCCGATCCAGAGCGTGATCTTCGGCCAGGAGGAGGCCAAGCACCCGGTCCCGCCCAACCCCTTCCAGATCGGGCTGGGGATGTGCGTGCCCACGGTGATGAGCTTCGCCGACGACGCCACCAAGACGCGCTTCGTGGGGCCGGCCATGCGCGGCGAGGAGATCTGGTGCCAGCTGTTCTCCGAGCCCTCCGGCGGCTCCGACGTGGCCGCCGCGCGCACCCGGGCGGTCCGGGCCGACGACGGCTCCGGCGACTGGATCATCAACGGCCAGAAGGTCTGGACCACCGGCGCCCAGTTCTCCGACTTCGGCATCGTCATCTGCCGCACCAACCCGGACGCCCCCAAGCACAAGGGGCTGACGATGTTCTGGGTCGACATGCATGACCCGGGCATCGAGGTGAAACCGATCCACCAGATGAGCGGCGGCTCCGGCTTCAACGAGGTCTTCTTCACCGACGTGCGGGTGCCCGACAGCCAGCGGCTGGGGGCGGTGGATGACGGCTGGAAGGTCAGCCTGGTCACCCTGATGAACGAGCGGCTGGCCGTCGGCGGGGCCTCGGGCATGGGCTGGAGCCAGTTCATGGAGGCGGCGCGGGACCTGCCCGGCCTCGACGGCCGGCCGGCGCTGAAGGACCAGTCCCTGCGCGAGAAGCTGGCCGACTGGTATGTCCAGGCCGAGGGGCTGAAGCACACCCGCAACCGCACCATGACGGCCCTGTCGCGAGGCCAGACGCCCGGGCCCGAAAGCTCCATCGGCAAGGTGGTCTCGGCCGTCCAGATGCAGGACCTGGCCCACGCCGCCATAGAGATGCTGGATGAGTACGGGATCATCAACGACCCGGACATCGCGGTGATGCGGGCGGGCTTCCAGAGCTCGGCCATGTTCGCGCCCGGCCTGCGCATCGCCGGCGGCACC
>JANPKF010000664.1:0-16322 GCA_031425895.1 Caulobacteraceae bacterium
TGCAGCGCAGATCTGCGAAGCGCCGGTGGCCTTGTTCAGCCTCGTCAGCGCCGACCGCCAGTGGTTCAAGTCCGCTTGCGGCTTCGGCCAGAGCGAGACGCCGCGCGGCATCTCTGTGTGCACGCACACCATTGCCCAGGATCAGGCCCTCTACCAGGTGCCCGACATGGCCGACGACCCGCGCTTTGCCGACGGGCCATTGGTCAACGGCGCCGAACACTTCCGCTTCTACGCCGGCGCGGTGCTGCGCACCCAGGATGGAGACGCCTTGGGCGCCCTCTGCGTGCTGGACCGCACGCCACGCCCTGGCGGACTGACCTCGTCACAGGCCAGGGCGCTGGAGGCGCTGGCGCGGCAGGTGATGAACCTGCTGGAGCTGCGTCAGGCGTTGATCCGGCGGACCGAGCGCGAGAGCCAGTTCCGGGCTCTCGCCGACAGCATGCCGCAGATGGTCTGGTCGACCCGCCCGGACGGCCACCACGACTATTACAATGCCCGCTGGTACGAGTTCACCGGGGCGCCGGCCGGCTCGACCGACGGCGAGGGCTGGACCGGCATGTTCCATCCGGACGATCAGGAGCGAGCCTGGGCGGCCTGGAGCCGGTCTCTGGCCACGGGCGAGCCCTACGAGATCGAATATCGCCTGCGACACCACAGCGGCGAGTATCGATGGACCCTGGGCCGGGCCCGGGCGGTGCGCGGGCCCGATGGGCAGATCACGCGCTGGTTCGGCACCTGCACGGACATCCACGACCACAAGCGGATGGCCGAGGCCGAAACCCTGCTCAGCCGGGAGCTGTCGCACCGGATCAAGAACATCTTCTCGGTCATCTCCGGCCTGGTCGCGCTGTCGGCGCGGCGGTTTCCGGAGGCGGCGGGGTTCGCCAAGGATCTGCGCGAACGGATCGTCTCACTGGGGCGGGCGCATGACTTCGTGCGGCCGCATGCCATGGCCGGGCAAGGCGCTCGACTGACCCTGCTGTCGGAGCTGCTGACCGAGCTGTTGCGGCCCTATCATACCGAGGATCCGGCCCGGGTTGCGATCCAGGGCGACGCCGCGACCATTGACGACCAGGCGGCGACGCCGCTGGCCCTGATTTTTCACGAACTGGCGACCAATGCTGCCAAGTACGGCGGCTTCTCCCGGCCGGGGGGCCGGGTGACCATCAGCTGCAGGCGCAGCAAGCGCGACCTGGTCGTCGAATGGGCTGAAACCGGCGGACCGAGGATCAAGGGCGCCGCCACGAGCGAAGGCTTCGGCTCGACCCTGTCGAAGCTCAGCGTCGAGACGCAACTGGGCGGCAAGCTAACCCGCGACTGGCGGCCGGAGGGGTTGGTGGTGACGCTGGAGCTGCCGCTGAGCAGTTTGAACCGCCAGGAATAGGAGCGCCTTTATCCTCACGCTCACGCCCGGCCCGAGACCGCGGTCTGTCAGTGAAACAGCTGCAACGCCGGCGGTGGAGGCAACAGGTTCTCGTGGCGGTGCAGGGCGTAGTCTAGGGCCGAGACCACCGACGTCTCATCGCTGGGCTTGGTCAGAAGACCCAGGACGCCAGCCGGACGCTCGTGCGCCGGCAGCGGATGGGCTGTGAGATAGATGACTTTGGCGGACCGCTCGCGCGCCAGTTCGGCGCCCAGGCCGACGCCGGTGCGACCGTCCCGAAGGTTCACATCCACGAGCGCGATGTCAATCACGCAATGGGCCGCCAGCGCCCGCGCCGAGGCCGCGTCCTGGGCGATGCCCACGACCTCGAACCCCCGCTCACTGAGGACGGCTTCCAGTTCCAGGGCGGTGAGGATTTCATCCTCGACAATCAACACTCGGGCTGTCATCGCGACCGTATCTAACTCCTTCGTTCCGGCTAACGCCCCACCCCGGTTCAGGTTTCCGTTTTTCCGTCAGGTTTCCGACGGAACATTGATCGGTGGCCGGAGGAACACAGCAGGACGTATGACCGACCGATGAAATCCCTGCGCCTTGATCCCTACATGGTCGCCCTGCTGGCCGTGGTCGTTCTGGCCTCGTTGCTGCCGGCCCGCGGCGTGGCGTCGGACGTCCTGTCGCCGGTGACCAAAGGCGTCGTCGCCCTGCTGTTCTTCCTGCACGGGGCCAAGCTGTCGCGCGAGGCGGTGATCGCGGGCGTCACCCATTGGAGGCTGCATCTGGCGGTCCTGGGGATCAGCTTCGTGCTGTTCCCCCTGCTCGGCTTGGCGATGGGGCTGATCCCGACCTCGATCCTGCCGACCTCCCTGGCCATGGGGCTGCTGTTTCTCTGCTGTCTGCCGTCGACCGTTCAGTCCTCGATCGCCTTTACCGCTCTGGCGCGGGGCAACGTCGCTGCCGCGGTCTGCGCGGCCTCGGCCTCGAACCTGCTGGGCATGGCGGTGACACCGCTGCTGGTCGGGCTGACAATGCATGCACAGGGGTCCGGCCCCGGCTGGGACGCTGCGGCCAGTATCGCCCTGCAGCTGCTAGCGCCCTTCATCGCCGGGCAGCTGCTTCGCACCTGGGTCGCGCCGATCCTGGATCGGCACAAGCAAGTGGTGAGCTATGTCGATCGTGGCTCCATCCTGCTGGTCGTCTACGCCGCCTTCAGCCACGCCGTTGTCGAGGGCGTGTGGACGCGGGTGTCGGTTCCCGAATTGCTGGTCGTCACCCTGCTCTGCTGCCTTTTGCTGGGGCTGGTCCTAGGCCTTTCCACCCTGCTCGGCAGGCTGCTGGGCTTCTCGGTCGCTGACGGCATCGTACTGACGTTCTGCGGCTCGAAGAAGAGCCTGGTCACCGGCGCGCCGATGGCCGCCATCCTGTTCGCGCCGGCCGTGGCGGGCGTGATTATCGTGCCGCTGATGATCTTCCACCAGATCCAGTTGCTGGCGTGCGCCTGGCTGGCGCGGCGCTACGCGGAACGCCCCGAAGACACGTGACTTGAGCGGCAAATCCGCTAGACAGCCCGCCATGACTCTTCCGCTTCAGGACAAGATCGCCCTGGTCACCGGCGCCACGCGCGGCATCGGCCAGGCGGCTGCCATCGCGCTGGCCGAGGCCGGAGCGCATGTCATTGCGCTGGGCCGCACGCAGGGCGCTCTGGAGGCCCTGGACGACACCATCTTCGCCGCCACGGGTCAGCACCCCACCCTGGTGCCCATCGACCTGCGCCAGCCCGAGGGCCTCGATCCGCTGGGCGCGCATCTGTTTGAGCGGTTCGGCCGGCTGGACATCATCGTTCATGCGGCCGGCGTGCTGGGCGGCCTGTCGCCTACCGGCCATATCGAGCCCAAGAGCTGGGATCAGACGATCGCGGTTAACCTGACCGCCACCTGGCGGCTCATCCGGTCCTTCGAGCCCCTGCTGCGGGCCTCGGAGATGGGCCGGGCGATCTTCGTGACGACCGGGCGGGTGGCGCGGCCCAAGGCCTTCTGGGCCCCCTACGCGGCCAGCAAGGCCGGCATGGAGGCGCTGGTGAAATGCTGGGGAGACGAGATGGAGACGACGGCCGTCCGCGCCGTGCTGCTCGACCCCGGCGCTGTCCGCACCCGCATGCGGGCGGAGGCCTTTCCGGGTGAGGACCCGCTGGACCTGCCGGAACCTTCGGCCCTGGGGCCGCTGTTCGTCGAGCTGGCGCAACGGCGCGAGCTGCCGGCCATTCCCGAGACTGTGGTGTTCAAGGCGGGGTAGGCAGTCGGGGACAGATTGAATTCTTCGAATTCAATCTGTCCCCTCTTACTTCAATCGTCCGGGTTTCTGGGTCCGCGAGCGGATCACCGGCCTGGCGACCGCGGCGTCCGTGGCGGCTTCCTTGGCCTGGCGCTTGGCCTTGCCGGCCTTCTTGACGCGCAGCTGCTTGGCTTCCTTGGCGTTTTCGCTGACGCCGAGCTTCTTGGGCTTCTCACGCGGACCGCGCTTGGTGCCCGAGCCCATCGGCCGCTTGTCGCCGTCGGCATCGGCGTAGGGGTTGGCGCCCGACTTGATGGTGATGCGGATCGGCACGCCGGGCAGGTCGAAGCTCTCGCGGATCGAGTTGATCAGATAGCGCCGGTAGTGCTCGGGCATCTGGTTGGCGCGGCTTGAGAACAGCACGAAGGTCGGCGGGCGGGCCTTGGTCTGGGCGACGTATTTGGGCTTGATCCGCTTGCCGTTCACGGCCGGCGGCGGGTGGCGCTGGATGGCCATGGCCAGCCAGTCGTTGAGGTCGCGGGTTTTCACCTTGGTCGACCAGTTGGTGTAGGTCTTGATCACCGCCGGCATCAGCTTGTCGAGACCAAAGCCGGTCTCGGCCGACAGGGCCACGACCGGCGCCCCCCGTACCTGGGGGAGCATGCGCTCGGCATGTTCCTTGAAATCCTTCAGCGTCTGGGTCTGGTCCTCAACCAGGTCCCACTTGGCCAGCACGAAAACCAGGGAGCGGCCTTCCCGCTCGACCAGGTCGGCAAGCTGCAGATCCTGCACCTCGAAGGGGTGGGTTGCGTCCATGACCAGCAGGACGACCTCGGCATAGACGATGGTGCGGATGCTGTCGGACACCGACAGCTGCTCCAGCTTCTCCTGAATCTTGGCCTTCTTGCGCAGGCCGGCGGTGTCGACCAGCCGGATCTTGCGATCGTTCCATTCCCATTCGACCGAGATACTGTCGCGGGTGATGCCGGCTTCGGGCCCGGTCAGCATGCGGTCTTCGCCGATCAGAGCGTTGACCAGGGTCGACTTGCCGGCGTTTGGACGACCGACGATGGCCAGCCGGACCGGCTTGTCGCCCTCGTCGTCGGCCTCGTCGTCCTGGTGCTCGGGCGCGATGTTGACCAGGGCCGCGTAGAGATCGGCCATGCCTTCGCCGTGCTCGCCCGAAATCGGGATCGGCTCGCCGAAGCCCAGGGTCCAGGCCTCGGCGATGCCAGGATCGCCCTGCTTGCCCTCGGCCTTGTTGGCGCCCAGCAGGACCGGTTTGTCGCGCTTGCGAAGGATTTCGGCGAACACCTGGTCCAGCGGGGTGATGCCCTCGCGGGCGTCGATGAGGAAAAGGCAGACATCGGCCTCGTCGATGGCCAGCTCGGTCTGGCGGCGCATGCGCGCTTCCAGGGTGTCGTCATCGACGTCCTCGAAGCCGGCGGTGTCGACCAGCGACAGGTTCATGTCGCCGATGTTGCCGCTGGCGAAGCGTCGGTCGCGGGTCACGCCCGGCCGATCGTCGACGATGGCGAGCTTCTTGCCCGCCAGTCGGTTGAACAGGGTGGATTTGCCGACGTTGGGTCGACCGACGATTGCGAGTTTCAGGGCCATGGCGGTGTTTCCGGACGACCTAGTCTATCCGGTCCGGACGAAGAGGCATGTGCAAAATGAAAGAGCGGCGGCTCTTGGCAGAACCGCCGCCCCTTTACAAGGTTTCAGGTTGAAACGCAGCTTAGCGAATCGCCACCAGTTCAGCCTTGTCGGTGACGACATAGACCGTGCCGTTGACCGCGATCGGGGTGATCAGGGCGGCTCCGCCGATCTTGATGGTCTTGGTGACTTCGCCGGTTTTGGCGTTCAGGGCCAGGGCGCGACCATCGCTGGATACGACGACCAACCGGTCCGAGGCCATCACCGGGCCGAAGAACAGCACGCGGTCCTTGGTCTTCTTCACCCCTTCGTTGAGGTCCTTGATCCAGTGAACCTTGCCGCTGTCGCGCGAGACGCAAATCACCTCGCCGGCGCGGCTGATGATGTAGACCACATCGCCGGCGGGCCAGGGGGTGGTGATCGAGGACACCGGCACCGACCAGCGAGGCTGGCCCGTGCGCAGGTCGACGGCGGCGAAGACGCCGGAATGGCTGGCGGCGTATACGTCACCCTTGAAGATCACCGGGCGGCCGGCGACATCGCGGATTTCCGACAGGGCGTTGGTACGGCTGGCGCGCGACAGGGCGTTGTTCCACAGGTCGTTGCCGTTGCCGGCGCGCATGGCGACCAGTTCACCCGAGGCGAAAGCGGCGACCACGACGTCCTGCGAAGCGGCCGGGCTGGAGGCCGACAGGATGCGGGCGGGCTCGACCAGGGCCTGGAAGTTCCAGGTCGGGTTGCCGGTGGCGGCGTCGAAGGTCAGCAGTTCGTTGTCGGTGCTGATGGCGAACACCTTGCCGCCATGCACCGTGGGCGCGCCATGGATCGGAGAGGCCACGTCCTGGCGCCAGCCGACCGCGCCGGTCGCGGCATCCAGCTGGGCGACGAAGCGGAAGCCGGAGGACACGTAGACCTTGCCGTTGGCGTAGGCGACGCCGCCACCGAAACCGACCTTGTCGCGCCGGTTTTCAGCTTTCAGGCGTTGCTTCCAAAGCTCGGCGCCGGTTTGGGCGTCAATGGCAACGACGTCGGCCTCGGCGTCCATGACGAACACCTTGCCGTCGGCCATGACCGGCGGGGCGGTGACGTGGACCTTGGCGTTGGAGCCCTTGCCGAAGCTGCGGCGCCAGGCGACGTCGAAGGCCGGCGCCGCTTCGATGTTTTCCGTCACCACATCGACCGGGCCGCCGGGATTGGGCCATTCGGCGACGGCGGCGGCCGGCGGCAGGAAGAAGTCCTGACCAGCCAGATCCTCGGCGACCACGACCTTCTCATCGAAGGCGATGACCGAGATGCGCCGGCCATCGGACGCCTCGTCCTTCACGTCTTTCGGCTTGAACGGGTTTAGCCGGTCCACCGTGCCGGACACGGTCGAGCAGCCGGCGGTGGTCACCGCCAGGCCAAGGACGACGGCGGTCAGGAAGCCGCGACTTGCAATCATGGAAGAGCCTACCCGGGGCGAAAAGGATGAACGCGCGGGATCGGCTGTCGCCGCCCCCGCACCTTTGGAATCAAGCAGGGACACGGCGGATTTGAGGCGAGCCTCGCCGCCGGCGGTCCCCATTACTGCGGCGCTCCGCCGGCGCCCGGCGGCAGTTGCAGGCCGGGCGGCAACTGCATGGCCGACGGCGGCGGGAGCTGAGCGGCCATCTTGGCGGCGTCCGACATGGTCTTGGCGCCGCCGTTATCGATCATCGACACCGCCGCCTTGGCCCGCTCGCGGATGCCGTCGGTGGAATCGAAGTTCTGTTGCAGAGCCACGAACTCGTCGCGCGCTTCCTTGAGCTTGCCGTCACGCAGCCGCAGGAAGGCCAGCGCTTCCTTGGCCTGGATCTGGAAGGGCCGCTTGTCGGCGCCAAGCTTGGCGAGGCGCTTCTCGAGGTCGGCGGTCGGGGCGGTGTCGAGCAGGGCGTAGACAGCCCGAAGCGAGGCGAAGTCAGCCAACATCGGGTTCGGCGCGGCCTTCGCGGCCTGGTCGAACAGCTTGACCGCTTCGTCAGCGGCCCCGGCGTCGGCGCGCATGGCCGCCTGGTTGATCAGAGCCAGGGCCTTGTAGGCGCCGGTCCCCGACTGGGCGACCTCTCCATACTTGGCGAAGGCGCCGGCCTCGTCCCGCTGCTGCAGGGACTCGGCGGCCTTGCTCATGCCGATCGAAGCCTTGTCGGCCTTGGAGTTCTGCCAGGTCGTCCAGCCCCAGCCACCACCGACGACCACAACCACCACGGCGATCAGGCCGCCGACCCACGGCGCGGCCTTCTTGGCCAGGCGCAGATAGCGCTCGGTGCGGAGCTGCTCCTCGACTTCTTCGAAAACATCGACCACGAACGAAAGACTCCGATGGGAGGGAAATAGTGGAGGCGGAACCTATAGGCTCGCACCATTGGCTGCAACGCGCCTAGTTGATGACCGCCAGGTCGCTGTTCTCGTCTTCCTTCTTGCGCCGTCGCTCAATGAGCCACACGCACCAGATGGAGATTTCGTAGAGCAGCACGATCGGTCCGGCCAGCATCAGCATGCTGATCGGATCAGGCGGTGTCACGACGGCGGCGACGATAGCGATGCCGAGAATGGCGTAGCGGCGGCCCGCCCGTAGCATACTCGAGCTGAGAAGGCCGGCCAGCCCGGCGAGGGTGAGAACCACAGGCAGCTGGAAGCAGAGGCCAAAGGCCAGCACCAGGGCGGTGACCAGGGACAGGTACTCATCGACCTTGGGCGTCAGCTCGACCGATACCCCGGCCGTGGTGATCTGCTGGCTGAGCGAGAACCACAGCACGAAGGGGAGCATGATGTAGTAGACCAGCGCCGCCCCGATCGTGAACAGCACAGGCGAGGCGACCAGGAACGGCAGGATTGTGTAGCGCTCGCGCCTATAGAGGCCGGGTGCGATGAAGCGGTAAAGCTGCCAGGCGATGATCGGGAAGGCGACGATCACGGCGCCGAAACCTGCCACCTTCAGCTTGGCGAAGAACAGCTCGAGCGCCGCGGTGTAGATCAGCTTCAGCTGGCCGCCGGTCGTCGGGGTCTGATTGATCAAGGCAAAGATCAGGTCGAACGGCCCGTGCTTGCCACCGTTGCTCTGCTGGGCGGCGAACAGGTTGTTCGCGGTCTGGAAGGGATGGATCAGGAACCGGAAGATCGGGTCGGCGAAATAAAAGCAGACGCAGAACCCGATGAAGACGGCGATCAGGCAGATGATCAGCCGGCTACGCAATTCGACCAGGTGCTCGAGCAACGGCGCGCGGGAGGCCTCGATTTCGGCTTCGTCGTTGATCACGAGACGGTCCCCGCCTTGACCGCCCGCTTGCGCCTGGGCTTTTCGACAAGGCCACCGGCCGCTTCACCGCCTTCGACAGCCTTCTTCACCGGCTTCCTCGCCGGCGCCTTTTTGGCGACCGGCTCATCCGCAAGCTCGACCTTCGCGGCCGCCTTTGCGCGGGGCTTGCGGGTCGGCTTGGCCGGTTCTGGCTCGGGCGCCGGCATCGTCACCGCCGGGGAAAAGCTGACCTGACCGCTTTTCAGGCCAGAATCGATGTCAGCGAACACCTGGTCGGCGCCCGGATCGTGCGCCGCCGCGGCGAACTGGCCTGAGCGCATGGCCTCGACCTCCTTGCGGAGTTCTTCCAGTTCCGATTGCCGGGCCATGTCCTCGAAGCTGGCGCGAAATTCAGACGCCATGCCGCGGAGCCGGGCGATGAACTGCCCGACCCGGCGCATCAACAGCGGCAGATCCTTGGGTCCCACGACGATCAGGGCGATTGCCGCCACCAGAATCATCTCTGAGACGCCGATATCAGGCGAAAGCATGGGCGCGCCTTAAGGCGTTGGAGCGAGGGCGATCAAGCCCAATCGGGGCGATCGTCAGTTGACGATGTTGCCCTTCTTGCGGGTCGTGGTGCGGGCGGTCGTGGCGCGCGGCAGCGGCTTGGCCGGCTCTTCCTCTTCCACATCCGGCTGTTCGTCGCCCTTCAGGCCGTCACGGAAGGCTCGAATGCCCTTCGCGGCGTCGCCCATCAGACCCGACAGCTTGCCGCGGCCGCCGAACAGCAGCGCAGCGAGAATGATCACCGGGATAATATGCCAGAGGCTCAGACTGCCCATCTCGTAACGACTCCTGTTTGCCGCCCCCGGGGCGGCGGTCCTGATCACCTGGGGTCTATATAGGCACTGACTGCGTAGGGGGCCAAATGAAAGCCGCGTTAGGCGAAAGTGCGGCGAGAAACCTCACTCTTCTCCCACGTAGTCCTGGACGAACTCCGGCGCATCGACGTCGAGGTCCAGTTGCTCCTCATCCTCCAGCGCCTCACCCGCCAGGCTGGGATCGGGGACAGAGAAGCCGGGTGGCAGGTTCATGTCCAGCAAGCCCAGCGCCTTCATGTCGGTCATGCCGGGCAGATCCGCGAGCGTGGCCAGGCCGTAATGTTCGAGGAAGCTGTCTGTGGTGCCGTAGGTCACCGGCCGGCCCGGCGTGCGCCTGCGGCCGCGCATGCGCACCAGGCCCAGTTCCAGCAGCACATCGAGCGTGCCCTTGCTGGCCTGCACCCCGCGCACCGCTTCGATCTCCGCCCGGGTCACCGGCTGATGGTAGGCGATGATGGCGAGCGTTTCCTGAGCGGCCTTTGAGAGGCGGCGCGGTTCTTCCCGCTCCTCGGTCATCAGGAATGCCAGGTCGGCGGCCGTCTGCAGCCGCCAGCGGCCGGCCACCTCGACCAGTTCAACACCCCTGCCCTCATACTGTTCGCGCAGCGCCCGGATGGCGGCCGCCGGATCGGCGCCCTCGGGCAGGCGACGGGCGAGGTCCGCCTCGCTGAGCGGTTCGGCCGCCGCGAACAGCAGGGCTTCAACGCAACGCTCGACGTGGTCGCTCACAGGGCGGCCTCCGGACGGCCCGTACGGACTTTCAGGTAAAGATCGGCGAAGGCCTCCATCTGCCGGGCCTGCAAGGCGCCCTCCTTCACCAGCTCCAGGCTGGCGGACAGGGTTGAGGCCAGATAGCTGGCGCGGCTGGGTCCGAGTTCGTCGGCCGGCATCGGTGCGATGCCCTGAAGCGCCGTCCATCGATCCAGTTCCGGGAGCAGTTCCCGCAGGCGTCCGCGCGCGTCTTCCAGGCCGTAGGCGACCGGAACTTCGGGACGGTAGGTGCGGGAGTGCTCCCGGCGGCGCTGCTGAATGTAGGCGCTCATCAACTGGTACAGGTCACCCTCGAAGCGGCCGGCGCCGACCACCTTGACCTGCTCGGGATCGCCGCGGACGAAGACGTCCCGCTTCAGGCGCGGGCGGATGTTGAGGGCGTCGGAGGCCTTGCGCATGGCGTCCAGCTTGGCCAGGCGGAAGGCCAGGTTGGCCGCGACTTCCTCGGCCGGCGGTTCATCGCCCCGGCCCTTCTCGGCGCGCGGCAGCAGCAGCCGGGACTTCAGGTAGGCCAGCCAGGCCGCCATCACCAGATAGTCGGCGGCGAGGCTGAAGCGCAGGGCGCGGGCCCGCTTGACGAAGGACAGATACTGTTCGGCCAGGCGGGTGATCGAGATCTGCATCAGATCGACCTTCTGGCTGCGCGCCAGGGCCAGCAGAACGTGGAGCGGCCCTTCGTAACCGTCCAGATCGATGATCAGGGCCTCGCCGTCCTCGGCCGCCTCGTTGGCCGCCTTGAAGTCGAGATTGGGCTGGAAACCGTCGCTCATGACGCGAACTTCCCGTCGAAGGCAGCGTCGAAGCGGGCGCGGGACTCGACGGCGTCAAACGGTTCGGGAACCCTGGCGAGGCGGGCGAGCGCTGCGTCGGCCCGGGCCTTCGCCTTGCCGGACAGGGATCTGGTCCCGGCGACCACAGACTGCATCTCGGCCATGACGCCGTTGCAGTGGAGAATGACGTCGCAGCCGGCCGACAGGGCCCGGCGGGCGCGTTGGCTGAAATCCCCCTTCAGCGCCTTCATCGAGAGGTCGTCCGTCATCAACAGGCCGCCGAACCCGATATCCTCGCGGATGATGTCCTTGATCACGGTCTTCGACTGGGTGCCCGGCCGTTTGGCGTCGATGGCGGTGAAGACGATGTGGGCGCTCATTGCCATCGGCATGTCGGAGAGGACGCGGAAGGGCGCGAAATCGACGGCGGAAAGCTCGCTGACCGGGGCATCGACGACCGGAAGGTCCTGATGGCTGTCGGCCATGGCGCGGCCGTGACCGGGGATGTGCTTGACGACCGGCAACACGCCCCCGGCGATCAGGCCCTCGGCGGCGGCCCGCCCGAGGGTGGCGATCTCTTCGACGGTCTCGCCATAGGCGCGGTCGCCGATGATGTCGTGGGCGCCGCGCTGGGGTACATCGAGGACGGGCACGCAATCGACGTTGATGCCGAGGTCCAGCAGGTCATGGGCGATCAGACGGGCGCCCAGGCGGGTGATTTCCCGGCGCACCAGGGGGTCGTTGGTGGCAAGCGTCCCGTAGGCGCGCCCCGGCGGGTACTTGGGCCAGTGCGGCGGCCCGAGCCGCTGTACCCGGCCGCCTTCCTGGTCGACCAGGATGGGGGCATGCCAGCCGACGGCGTCGCGCAAGGCGGCGGTCAGGGCCCGCACCTGTGCCGGGCTTTCGATGTTGCGCCTGAACAGGATGAAGCCCCAGGGCCGGGCGTCACGGAAGAAGGCGACCTCTTCCGCTGAGAGGGTCGTTCCGGCGCAGCCCAGGATGCAGGCGCGATGGCTCACCGAACGAAGCAGCTCTTCCCGGCCGCCTTAAGCTTGTCGCAGAAGGCCTGGGCCGAGGCCCTGTCGGCAAAGCCGGTGACGGAGGTCCGGTAGAGGGTCTTGCCGCCGCTATCGACGGTCTCGACCTTCTTGCCCTTGCCGGCGGCGGCGCCGGGAGACAGGGCGGCGGCTTCGTTCCAGGCCTTGTCGGCGAGCGCCGTCGAGGACAGGGCGCCGATCTGCACCATGAACGACCCACCGGCGGCGGCCTTGGGAGTCGGGGCGACCGGTGCGACCGGGGCGGTGGCGACCTTGGCGGGCGGCGGGGTCGGCGCGACCTTGGGCGTGCTGGCTGGCACGGCCGGCTTCAGCGCCGGGCCGGCGGTAACCGGCGCCACCGGCGCCTTGGCGACCACCGGGGCCTCCGGACGGGGCAGCGGCTGTTCGGGCTCGGGGGCATAGGCGGGGGTGGTGTCGCCTTCCTCGCCATTCAGGATCACCAGATCGTCAGCCGGCGCGGCGGGTTGGTCTTCGGCCTTCGGCGGGGTCTTGGCTTCGGCGACGGGCGTGCCGACGGCCTTCGGCGCATCGCCGGCGCCGCGGAAACCGTCGCGGTAGATGAACCAGGCTCCGGCCATCAGCACCACCAGAACCAGGGCGCTGATGATCAGCGTGACCGGCGCCGGCGAGCCACCGCGCACGGGACGTCGGGCGTCGAAGGCCAGCGGGGCGTCATGGCTGGGCGGGGTATAGGCGCCGCGGTTGTAGTCGGACATCAGTGCTCCGCTCGAATGAGCATGCGCGAGAGTGGAGCGAATCGCTCCGAACGTCCCGCCAGTCTATCGAATCACACCGCCCGCGTGACCAGTCAGGTCCAGGTTTCGAGCTGGAACAGGCGTCGGTGCTCTTCGATGGCGAATCGGTCGGTCATGCCGGCGATGTAGTCGCACACCACCCGCGCCCGGCCGGCCTCGTCGCGGTTCTGCGACTTCACGAACCACTCGGTGGGCAGCACCTCGGGTTCGGCCATGAACAACGAAAACATCTCGGCCAGAATGCGGCGCGCCTGGCTGCGTGTGCGGTTGACCTTCCAGTGGCGGTACATGCGTTCGAACAGGAACTCCCGCAGGCGGGCGAGGTCCTCCAGCATGTCCGGCGAGAAGGCGACGAGGGCCTGGTCGAGACCGCGCACGTCCGAGGGGCTGGCGACGCCGGTGACGGCGGCCCGCTTGAGGGTCTCGCCCATGACGTCGTCGACCATGGCCCCGATCATGCGACGCACCGCTTCGAGGCGTGTGATCCGGTCATCCAGATCCGGCCGTTCGCTGCGCACGCCCTGCAGGATCGGGCCGATCAACGGCACTTCCAGCAGTTCCTCGAGCCGGAACAGTTCAGCCTGCAGGCCGTCGTCGACGTCATGGTTGTTGTAGGCGATATCGTCGGCCAGGGCGGCGACCTGGGCCTCCGCCGAGGCCCACCCGCCCAGCTCCAGGTTCATTTTCTCATTGAAGCGGGTGACCGCGGCCCAGCTGGGCCGGGTCAGTTTGTCGGTGACCGGGCCGTTGTGCTTGATGACCCCCTCCAGCGTCTCCCAGGTCAGGTTGATGCCGAGGAAGTCGGGATAGCGGTGCTCGAGCTCGGTGACGACCCGGAAGGTCTGCACATTGTGATCAAAGCCGCCCCAGGGCTTCATGCTGTCGTCGAGGGCGTCTTCGCCTGCATGGCCGAAGGGCGGGTGGCCCAGATCGTGGGCCAGGGCGATGGTTTCAGCCAGATCGGCGTCGAGGCCCAGCGCTCCAGCCAGGCTGCGGGCGATCTGCGCCACCTCCAGCGAATGCGTCAGGCGGGTGCGGTAGTGATCGCCTTCGTGAGCGACGAAGACCTGGGTCTTCTCCTTCAGCCGGCGAAAGGCGGTCGAATGGATGATGCGGTCGCGGTCGCGGGCGAAGGGATTGCGTGTACGGCTTTCGGCCTCGGGAAACAGTCGCCCGCGCGATGCCTTCGGAACTTCCGAATAGGGAGAACGGAAGACGGTGTAGCTGGACGTCATCTGTGGCCTTCGAGCGTGCGCCCCTTTCCAGCGGGCGCGGGGTTGCACATATAGGGGCATACGAGAGTTTTCCACAGCATGACCGCCACGCCCGTAACCTTGAGTGAAACAGCCGCCGCCCGAATTCGCGCCATCGGCGCGGCCGAGGGGCGGGCGTTGATGCTTCGCGTGGCGGTCGACGGCGGCGGCTGCTCGGGTTTTCAGTATCGGTTCGACCTGGTCGATGCGGTCGAGGCCGACGATCTGCAGATCGAACGCGATGGGGCCGTGGCGCTGGTGGACGATATTTCCCTGGGCCTTCTGAAGGGGTCGGAGATCGACTTCGTGGACGAATTGGCCGGCGCGGAGTTTCGGGTCCGCAATCCGAACGCCAAGAGCAGTTGCGGCTGCGGCGTGAGCTTCTCGCTGTAGCGCGGCCACCGGCCGAGTGACCTATCAGGACTTTCTGCGAGCCCTGAACCCAAAGGCTGCCTGGGCGCTTGTAGCCCTTCCTTCCATGCTGACGACAGGCGCGGCGATGGGCTGGATGGGGTTCAATCTCGGCATCTGGACCTTCGTTCCCAGCCTCGGCTTGTTCGCATTTGTGTTCTGGCGCCTGATACCCTTCCTCCTTGAGCTCAAGGGGCCGACCCGCGCCGTTGGTCTGTCGCTGGCCATAGTCGCCGGCCTGGCGTTGGCAGCGCTGGTCATCGGCCCCTCCGTGGCCGTCATCATCAACCACATCCGGTAGTCTGATTTAGGAAAGTGGCTAATTACCCCTTGCAATTAGCGAAAATCCTAATTAGCCTTTCCCCTATGAACACCCTGTTCAAAGCTCTGTCGCACCCGGCCCGTCGCCAGATCATCGAGATGCTGCGCGCCGGTCCCAGGTCCTCCGGCGACATCGCCGGGGCTTTCGACATGGCCTGGCCGACCATTACCGGTCACCTGACCTCCTTGCGCGAGGCCGGGCTCGTCGAGTCCGAGCGCGACGGGGCGTCGATCATCTACCGGCTAAACATTTCGGCCGTCGAGGAGGCGCTGAGCTTCCTCATGGACCTCATGAAGACCGGCGAAGCGCCGGCCGCCACCCCCAAGGGAGCGCCGCAATGACCTTCAAACTGACTCGCATGGAAACCGCTGCCGGGGTCGTCGTCTTCGCGCAGCTGGCCCTTGCGGCCTACACGGCCAGGTTCGGGATCGTCGGCCCGGTGCCGATGCACTTCGATATGGCCGGCAACGTGGACCGCTGGGGTGACCGCACACAGGCGGCGGGCGTCATCCTGATCATCGCAGCCATCACCGCGGCCTGCGCCGGGTTCATGGCCTTTAGCCTGCGCCGCGATGGACCTGACGCCGCACGCCGGCGTGGTCTGACGCTCGGCATCGGGATCACCCTGGCTGTCACCGGCGCCGTCGCCCTGCTGCCTTTCCTGCTCGCCACGCCGGTATTCGCCCCGGATCAGGCCGGCAGACTGGGCGGGGCCTTCCTGTGCCTGATCCTGACGGTGGTCGGGGCCCTGCTCGGCAAGGTTCCGCCCAACGCCATGATCGGGGTCCGCACGCCCTGGAGCCTGTCCAGCCGCATAGCCTGGGACCGCTCCAACCGGCTGGCGGGACGGCTGTTCTTCTGGGGCGGACTCATCGGCCTGCCCCTGACTCTGTTGCTGCCACCGGCCATGGCCATGGGCGGCGTGATCACTGCAACGCTGCTGATCGCCATTGTGGTCGCCTTCGAAAGCTGGCGCGTCTGGCGCGCCGACCCCGACCGCCGCCCGGTTTAGAAGGATCGCCCCCATGAAACGCCTGGTCCTGGCCGCGCTTGCAGCGGCCATCGCCCTCCCCTGTACCGCCCAGACCGCCACCTCGAGCGAGGTCGAGATTGCCGGCCCCCTCAAGGCCACCCTGGTCAGGCCGGCCGGCGTCGCCAAGCCCCCCGTCGTCGTCATCCTGCCGGGCTCTGGCCCGACCGACCGCGACGGCAACAACCCCTACGGCGTCAAGGGTTCGACCTACCGGCTGCTGGCGGAGGGCCTCGCAGCGGAGGGCGTCGTCTCGGTGCGGATGGACAAGCGCGGCATGTTCGCCAACGCCGGAACCGCCGTCGATCCCAATCGGGTGTTTATCGACGACCTGGCCACCGACGCCCTGGCCTGGGCGGCCATGGCCCGGGCCGAGACCGGCGCGCCCTGCGCCTGGTTGGCCGGCCACAGCGAGGGGTCGCTGGTGGCGCTGGTCGCGGCCCAGAAGGGCCAGGGTGTCTGCGGACTTATCCTGCTGTCGGGCGCCGGGCGGCCTTACGGGAC
>JANPKF010000665.1:0-3192 GCA_031425895.1 Caulobacteraceae bacterium
CCTTCTCCCGCTTGTCGGGAGAAGGTGGCCTCCCGTATGGGAGGTCGGATGAGGGCCGCGTTGAAGTTGGCCGGATGAGATTGGGCGGCGCCATGGCCTGAAGGGGCGGCGCTGCCCTCATCCGACCCGCTTCGCGGACCACCTTCTCCCGACGAGCGGGAGAAGGAACACCGTTGAGTAGCCCAACTTATGTTCCAGGACCTGCCCCCGACCGTTGATACCGTCACCGTCCAGGCCGCCCGGCTGGCGCCGTCGCCGGTCGACGCCGCCTTCTCGGTGGTCAAGGTCGATGAGGCCATAGCCACCGCCTCCCGGCTCGACGAGGCGCTGACCAGCGTGCCGGGTGTCCAGCTGTTCCGGCGCACCTCCAGCGTGGCGGCCAATCCGACGACCCAGGGGCTATCGGTGCGCTCCATCGCCGGTTCCGGCGCGGGGCGGGCGCTCGTCACCCTGGATGGGGCGCCGCAGAACGATCCCTTCGGCGGCTGGGTGCTGTGGTCGGGTCTGCCGCCCGCCAGCATCGAGGGCGCGTTGATCGTGCGCGGGGCAGGCGCGGGGCCCTATGGCGCCGGGGCCCTGACCGGGGTGGTGCAGCTGTCCGAGCGGACCCGTGTTCCGGCCGGCGGCGACTACGAGATCTTCGCCGGCGAGCGGCAGTCGTTCGGTGTGCAGGGCGCCTTCGCGACCGGCGATCTGTTCCTGGCCGGCGCCTGGCAGCAGACCGACGGCTGGACGCCGGTGCGGGCCGGGCGTGGCGCGGCCGATGCGCCTCTGGCCTATGAGGCCTTCTCCGGCGTGGTGCGCTATGCGCCGACCCTGGGGTTTGTCGATCTGGCGCTGCGGGCTTCAGCCTATGAGGAGAGCCGCGACAGCGGTCTGGTCGGGGCCAGTTCGCGGGCCACGGGCGCGGGCGTCTCTATGGCGGTGGCCGGGCGGTCGCCGGGCCTGGGGACCGAATGGCGGGTCCAGCTGTGGAGCCGTGTCTCCGACCTCGAGAACAGTTCGGTGGCTGTGGCGGCGGGGCGGGCGACGACCACGCCGGCCAGCGAGCAGTTCGCCACCCCGGCTCTCGGCGTGGGCGTCAACGCCGCCCTGCGCATGGACCGGGGGACCGGCGGCTGGGAGGTCGGCGGCGACCTCCGCTTCGCCGATGGCGAGACCCGCGAGCACTTCCGATTCATGGCCGGGAACTTCACCCGGGGCCGCGTGGCCGGCGGATCGCAGACGGTGGGCGGCCTTTACGGCGAAGCCTGGCGTGACTTCGGCGTCTGGCGGCTGACCGGCGGCGGGCGCATCGACCACTGGTCCAGCTTCGATGGCGAGCGGCGCGAGCGCGACCTGTCGACAGGGGCCCCGACCCTGACCTTCACACCAGAGGATGCCGACGGGTGGCAGCCGACAGCGCGTATCGGCCTGCGCCGTTCGGGGCCGCTGGTTGTCCGCGCCGCCGCCTATGCCGGCTTCCGGCCGCCGACGCTGAACGAGCTGCACCGGCCCTTCCGGGTCGGCAACGATGTCACCGAGGCCAATGCCGGGCTGGAGCCGGAGGTGCTTTACGGCGCCGAGCTTGGGCTGGGAGGCGATGGCGACTGGCGCTGGAGCGCGACCCTGTTCACCAGCCGGCTGGAAGGCGCGGTGAGCAATGTCACCATCGGGGTCGGGCCCGGCGTCTTCCCGGTGGCCGGCTTCATCCCGGCCGGCGGGGTGCTGCGCCAGCGCCAGAACGCCGGCGATATCGATGCGGTCGGCATCGAGGCAGAGGTCTCGCGCCAGTGGGGCGAGGTGTTCGGCCTGCGGCTGGCCGGGGCCTGGACCGAGGCGGAGGTCGATGGCGGCAGCGCCGCGCCGCAGCTGACCGGGCAGCGTCCCGCCCAGACCCCAAGGGTCAGCGCCAGCGCCGACCTGACCTGGCGGGTGGCCCCGCCGCTGAAGCTGCTGGCCTCGATCCGCTATGAGGGGCAGCGCTGGGAGGACGATCTCAACAGCCGATCGCTCGGCGCCGCGACGACCCTGGACCTGCGGGCCGACTGGCGGATTTCCGGCAAGGCCGGGCTGTGGCTGGCGCTGGACAACGTCACCGACCAGGCGGTCGAGACCGGCCAGACGGCCGACGGCATCGAAAGCTTCGATGCGCCACGCACCCTGCGGATCGGACTGAGGTTTACGCCCTGATCTCGAGGGCCAGGGCGAGCAGGTCCAGGCCGGTCTCGAGGCTGCGCAGGCGGACGGCTGCTCGGCCGATATTGCCGTAGAATTCGACATGGGTCTTCAGGCCGCCCTCGCGGGTGGCGCAGGCGAAGTGGACCAGGCCGGCGACCGAGTCCGGATCTTCCGGCGTGGCTTCGCAGTAGCCGGTGATCGACAGGGTGATGTCCGCCTCGGAGGCCTTCAGCGCCCCCCTGGCCATAGCGGCGGCGACCGGATGGCTGACGGCGCCCTCGTCTTCCAGCATACGCCCTGGTACGCCCAGCACCTCGACCTTCGAGCTGTTGGTGTAGGTGACGAAGCCGCGCTCGAAGGCGTGGGAACAACCGGGAATATCGGTCAGCAGCGAGGCCAACAGGCCGCCTGTGCAGCTTTCCGCGGTGGCCAGGGTGCGGTTCTGGACACAGGCGGCGCGAAGCACCCGCAGGGCCTTCCGGTCGATGGCCGAAGTAACGGCCGACGCTAGGGCTTCGGTGGCGCTCACCTGTGTTGGGTTCCCGACAGACGTGGTTCAGCAATCCTAATCGCGTCGACGGAGGTTTGGTTCCGGCTTGACCGGACGGCCTCAAGAGGGTTGCTGACGCCGATGGCGAGTCTCGACGGCAGGACGGTTCGGGTGGCCGGCGCGGGCGTGCTCGGGCTGGCGATCGCGGTCGAGCTGGCGGAGGCCGGCGCGGCGGTGACGGTGCATGATCCCAGCCCCCAAAAGTCCGCCTCCTCGGTCGCCGCCGGCATGCTGGCGCCTGTCTTTGAGGCCGTGCTGGACCCGGCCTCTCGCGAGCATTTCCGCCTCCTTGTGGCAGCGCGGGACGCCTGGCCCGCCTTCGCTGACCGGACCGGCATCGCCCTCGATCGCAGCGGCGCTACCTATGCCGGCGCCCGGGCCCTGGAGGTGCGGCGGGCCATCGCCGATCTGGGCGTAGCCAGCGAACTGCGTCCGCAGGGTCTGTTCGTCGCCGAGGACTGGCGGGTGGACGCCGGGTCCTC
>JANPKF010000666.1:0-3670 GCA_031425895.1 Caulobacteraceae bacterium
GCTCAGCCGCATCCATTCGGGCTCTTCGGCCAGCGTCGGGATGGGCGTCCGCGACTGCTGCGTGCCGGGGATCTGCCGTGTGGGCCCGTTCAACCGGGTCACGTCCTGGGGGAGGAAGTTCACGCAGACATAGGGACAAGGCAGGTCCCGGATGGTGAGCTGGCCACGCGGGTCGTGAAAGGCGCTGAAGGGTGTTGTCCTGCTGCTCTGCCAATCGCGGACGTCGGAATGCAGCGGCTGATACTGAACCGCACCGGGCAGGCAGAAGTCACCACTCGCCGCCCGCAGCGAATAGTCCGCCGAGCCGAAGATGGCGGTCACCAGATCCGTGACCGCAGGGATGTCGAGCAGCGTGCGCCACTCGGGGCGGTGCAGCTGGCTGCGGGTCAGGCTGGAACCGCCAAAGGAATAGCGATGGGAGCCCCGGTTGCCGGCGCTTTGGGGGTCCAGCGCGAGGATCTCGGAAATCACCGAGGCACACCCCTGCGCCAGGAACTCGGTCTGCTCGGCGTTCAGCACATTGGCCATGACCACGAAGCCGTCGCGGCGGAAGAGCTCGACGGCGTGGGCGGTGTCACCCGAATCGAGAATATCCAGTCCCCGGATGCCGTTGTGGGCCTCCAGGTGCGCCTTCAGGGCAGCGACCTCGGCTGTGTCGGCCCACGCTTGGGTGACGCCGGATTCCGTTTTGCTCGCCTTCGTCATCGCGACTTCCAGGCTTCAGGCGCGGCGGCGTCAATCGGTGATGGGGTCATGGAGCTGTCTCGCCACGCCCGAGCGCCGCCGCGATCTGGTCGTGGCGAGCGCGGCTTATGTTGTAGGAGACGAAGATCAGCAGGGCGACGACAGCGATCACCGCCGCGACCGGACCCCAGATCATGACCAGCCGGAACTGCATTTCCGGGGGCAGACCCGCCCCGGCAGCCTGGGCGACTCCCTTGGGAAACCGCACCAGATCGAGCGCCAGGCCGGCGAGCATGACACCGATGCCGGAAGCCGCCTTCTGGCCGAAGCCGAGCCCCGCGAAGTACAGGCCCTCGCGACGCCGGCCGAACAACACCTCATGCTCGTCGGCCGCGTCGGCCATCATCGAGGGATAGGCGACCGAGACGAGCCCGATCCCGATCCCGGCCATGCCGGAGTTCAGCTGCATCGGCAGCAGCGCCGCGTCCCCCAGTGGCAGGTAGAGACCGGCAAGCATGGAGCCCTGCACGATGAGCCAGTTGGCGATCAGCAGGCCGAAACCGAGAATGACGACGTACTTCTTCTCCATGAATTTCTGGAGGGTCGGCGTCGCCGCGATACCCATGAGCATGCCCAGAAGGTAGGCGTAGCCGATGAACTGGATCAGCTCGCTCTTGATGCGCCAGACGAAGACGAACGCGTGATTGTTGAGGGTGGCGTTCAAGCCCATGGCCGTGAACAGGATGACCGCCGAGTAGAACAGGATGCGGAACGACCGGTTGCGGAAGATCTCCGCGACTTCGCCGGGCAGCCGCTTCCAGAGGGCCGAACGCACCGGCTCCGGCTGCGGCAGGCGGGCAGCGTAGCGCCAGACGCCCAGGCAGCAGACGGTCAGGCAGGCCAGGAGCAGGCCAGCCACCGACCAGCCGAAACCGGGGTATCCTTCGGGCTTTAGCAGGGCCCCGTTGGCGAAGAACACCGAATAGCCAACGGCGGTCACGGCCACGGCCGTGATGATCCCCGCGGTCGCGCGGTACATGACCAGACTGGTCCGCCCGCCGTAGTCCGTGGCCATCTCCGCCCCCAACGCCACGTAGGGGACCTGAAACAGGGAAATCGCACTCCGCGAAGCAACCGACATGACGGCCAGCCATCCGAACAGCGCGATCTGATCCATGCCAGAAGGTGGGGAGAACAGCAGGCCAACCGACAAGGCCACCATCGGCGTCGCCAGGATCATGACTGGCAGCCGGCGGCCCAGTCTGGACTTCAGGCTGTCGGACCATGAGCCGATGACGGGATCCACCGCCGCATCTGCCGCCAGCCCCACCGCAAGAGCCGCGCCGACCAGCGACCCGGACAGACCGAGGACGGCCGAATAGTAGAAAAAGATGAAGGCCACCGCGGCGTCAAAGCCGCCGCTCTGTCCGGCCTGTCCCAGGCTGAAGGCCAGTTTTACCAGCAAGGGCGGCTTGAGGGCCGATGCCTCGGCGGCATGGGACGGTGCTTCAACGTTGGGCAACGGCTATGCGTCCGGGAATTGGAGTGAAGGACAGTTGGTAAGGGGCATGAGAAGCCCCTCAACAGGCTTTGCGCAAGGCGGCTCGGAGGCCTGAGTCCCAGCGGCGCAATCGCCCGCAGGAACCTGCGCAGCGCACTGGAGAGCGTAATGCTGGGCCATGTCGTCCGCCAGCGCGACTATCATCGCTGTAAGGCCCGTAGGCTGGACCGGGCGCACCGCATGCTCGCCTCGCTGTCGAGCGTGTGCGCGCGCGGCTGTTCCGCGCTTCAGGCCGCCTCGTCCAGCGGCACGACATCGACCCCGACCTTGATGGTCTGTGCGCCGGAGCCCAGCACGACGCCGCCGATTGGGGCCACGTCGGAGTAGTCGCGGCCCTTGGCGAGCACGATATGCTCCTCCGACACCACCAGCGCATTGGTCGGGTCTAAACCGATCCAGCCGGCCTGCGGGCCGCACCAGAGGTCGACCCAGGCATGGGTGGCGTCGGCCCCCTCCAGACGCGGTCGACCCGGCGCGGGGTAGGTTCGCAGGTAGCCGCTGACGTAGGCGGCCGGCAGACCCAGGCCACGCAGGCCGGCGATCATCACCTGAGCGAAGTCCTGGCAGACCCCGTGGCGAGCCTCGAAAGCTTCGATGGCGAGGGTGCGTACGTCTGTCGATTCAGCGTCGTACCTGAAATCGGCCTTGATCCGGCTGGCCAGGTCGAAGGCCGCCTCGATCACTGGCCGCCCCGGCGTGAAGCTGATCGCAGCATAGGCGGTCATCGACGGGTGGGTGGCCGTCATGGCCGTCGGATAGAGAAAATGCGCCGGCGAGCCGAGGCCGAGGTCGGTGATGGCGAAGCCGTTTTCCCGGATGCGTTCCCAGGCCTCGCCGCCGAGCGGCAGCGCGCGGGGAGGCCTGGTGACCTCCACCTTGGACCGGGAGAGAATCCGCAGCTCCCGATGCGGCGTCTCGATGATGGCGGTGACTACCGGCTCGCCAAACTGGCCGACGTGTTTTTCCAGCCGGGTCGGCGTGGGAGTGATGCGCAGGCTGCTGGACAGCACCGTCTGGTCGGCGGCCTGCTGGGGCGTCAGGCGCAGGGCGCAGCGAGCGAAGGTGACCGGCTTCTCGTAGAGGTAGGTCGTCAGATGGCGCAGCGAATAGATCACGCCAGGCCGCCCAGCTTCTTGGTCGGCGTCGCGTTGGACCCTTGCAGGAAATAGCGGTCGGCGACGGCGTTCGACAGCGACATCAGCATCTGCTCGAAGGCCTTGGCCTTGTCCTCGCCAAGGACTGCGGCGTCCTCGGTGTCGACCTGGCTGCCCAGCTGGATCATCAACCGCATCGGGGCCTCGGGCATGCCGTCGTCCTGCAGCTTGGGCAGGGAATCGAAGTGGGTGCGCAGGGTGGCGACCTGGAAGGCGACGGAGCGCGGGTTGTAGGGATCCAGCATGACCAGGTCCCGGACCGACGTCAGGG
>JANPKF010000667.1:0-9619 GCA_031425895.1 Caulobacteraceae bacterium
AGCGCGGCCAGCTTGGCCTCCCGCCCCAGGATCGGCTCCCCGACCTGACCGGTCAGGCCGGACGCATCCTCGATCAGGGTGTTGGCGCGATCCTCGTGAAACCCTGCGGCCGCGGCCACGCGGCTGGTGAAGAAGCTGAAACCGCCCGAGACCAGCAGGCAGCGCGCGCCATTGGCGGCCATGGTGCGGACCAGGGTGCGGGCGCCCGGGTTGAGCCTGACCCGCTCGTCGTAGCAGCGTTGCAGCGCTGACTGTTCCAGGCCCTTGAGCATGGCCACCCGCTCGCGCAGGGCGCCCTCGAACGCCAGTTCCCCGCGCATGGCCCGCTCGGTGATCTCCGAGACCGCCGCCTTGACGCCGGCGAAGTCGGCCAGTTCATCCAGGCACTCACAGCCGATGATGGTCGAATCCATGTCGGCGACCAGCAGGCGCTTGGCCCGGCCGGCGAGGGGCTGGATACAGGTGTCGACCGGCAGGTCGCCAAGGACGGCGTCGAGCAGGCCGCGGGTCAGGGTCGGCTGGCCGGAGGCGGTCAGATCGACGGCGCCGAGGCCCAGGGGGCGGGCCTCGCCGGCCCCCGTCTGGGCGCGAACACGGACGATCGCGGCCGTTACGGCTTGCGGATCGGGGCTGACAAGGGTGATGGATAGCTGCATGGAGCCCCGCATCTGGCTGATCGCCGGACCCACCGCAAGCGGCAAGTCCGCCCTGGCGCTACGCCTGGCCCGCAAGACTGGCGGCGAGATCGTCAATGCCGACGCCCTGCAGCTCTACAACGACCTCACCGCCCTCTCCGCCCGGCCGACCCCGGAGGAGGAAGCGATCGCGCCGCACCACCTGTTCGGCGTCGCCGACGGGGCCGACGGCTGGAGCGTCGGACGCTGGCTGCGGGCGGCCGAGCCGGTGATCGCGGCCATCAACAGTCGGGGCCGTCCGGCTATCGTCGTCGGCGGCACCGGCCTCTATTTCAAGGCCCTGACCGAGGGGCTGGCCGATGTGCCCGCCGTGCCGGACGACGTGCGGGATACCGTCGAGGCGCAGTATGATGCCGAGGGCGAGGCGGCGGCGCGGGCCCGCCTCGCACAGGCCGATCCGGCCGCGGCGGCCCGTATCGCGCCCGGCGACCGCCAGCGGCTGACCCGGGCGCTGGGAGTGCTGCAGGCGACAGGCCGGCCGTTGAGCGCCTGGCAGGCGGACACCAGGCCCGCCCTGGCCGAAGGCGCCTGGCGGGCCCTGGCGCTCGAACCGCCAAGGGACGGGCTCTATGACCGATGCGATGCGCGGCTGACGGCCATGCTGGACGCCGGCGCCCTGGATGAGGTGGCGGCGCTGGCGGCGCGGGGACTGGATTCCCGCCTGCCGGTCATGAAGGCGGTCGGCGTTCGCGAGTTCACCGCCCACCTGGCCGGCGAGATCACCCTGGCGCAGGCGCTTGAAGACGCCCGCCGCGAGACCCGCCGATACGCCAAGCGCCAGTTGACCTGGCTGCGCAACCAGATGGCGGGCTGGCCGCGCGTGACCAGCCTCGATCCGGAGACGCAGTGGGCGGCTATTCCTTGGGCAGCCACAGCGCCTGGGTCGCCACCGCACCATCGATGACAATGGTCATCGCGCGCTCGATCACCTCAGGCTTGATGTCCCTGTTTTCGACCGGCACGGCGATGGACAGGACATTGTTGTCGGAAAAGAACAGCTGGGCCGGCTGGATGTCGAAATTGGCGGTCATCAGGGCCTTGTAGTCGTCGGTCGGGGTCAGGTCCTTCAGCGACGACTTGATCCAGATGTACTGGGTGCTCTCGCTCTGTTCGGCCAGCAGGTAGATGGTCAGCCCGCCCTTCTCGACCTGGAATTCGAAGTAGCCGGGGTTCTTGCCGTCCGTGGTCTTGTAGCCAAGGCCCTCGAAGATCTGGCGGAGCTTCTTCTGCGTCACCCCACCCTTGAGGGCCGGCTTGGCGGGAGCCTCGGCGGCGGCGACGGGCAGCGCGACGATGGCGGTGGTCAGGGGCGCGGCGAACAGGGCGAGGGCGATGAGGTGGGGGCGCATGAGGGGTTCCGATGAAACGAGGACCACAGAATTTCCGCCTCGGTGATCAGCGTCACCCCACAACAAGGGGGGAAAGTGATATTTGGAAGGAAGTTGCGCAATGGCCTGCCTTGACCCCGGTTTAGGCGCGTGGCAAAAGCGTTTTCGTGGATTTGGAGCAAACTTCGTGCGCATCGTGAGCATTGTACTTACCTAGCGGCCCTGTCCGGCGTGTCCCCAGCACGCCGTTCAAGGTCGCATGCGCCGGGGCCCTTCTGGGGCCCCTTTTGTTTTCCCCAGACACCAAACTCCCTTTGAGACCTCCCATGACCGACCAGAAAACCGCTCCGGCAGCCGACGCCGCCATCGAACTGGACACTCTGACCGGGGCCGAGATGGTTGTCCGCGCGCTTGTGGATCAGGGCGTCGAGGTGATGTTCGGGTATCCGGGCGGCGCGGTGCTGCCGATCTATGACGCCCTGTTCCAGGACAACGCGCAGCACGGCGAGCGCCTGCGCCATATCCTGGTCCGCCACGAGCAGGGCGCCGCCCATGCCGCCGAGGGCTATGCCCGCTCGACCGGCAAGCCGGGCGTCGTGCTGGTCACCAGCGGCCCCGGCGCCACCAACGCCATCACCGGCATCGTCGATGCGCTGATGGACAGCATTCCGATGGTCGTGCTGACCGGCCAGGTCCCGACCCACCTGATCGGCACCGACGCCTTCCAGGAGGCCGACACCGTCGGCATCACCCGCGCCTGCACCAAGCACAACTACCTGGTGAAGGACATCCGCGACTTACCCCGAGTGTTGCACGAGGCCTTCCATATCGCCACCAGCGGCCGGCCTGGCCCGGTGCTGGTCGACCTACCCAAGGACGTCCAGTTCTCGCGCGGCGTCTATCAGGGACCGGACGAGGTGGTCTTCGGCCACGCCTACGCCCCGCGCACCAAGGGCGACGCCGGCCGCATCGCCGAGGCCGCGCGGATGATCGCGGCGGCCAAGGCGCCGATCTTCTACACCGGCGGCGGCGTCATCAACGCCGGGCCGGAAGCGGCGAAGGCCTTGCGCGAGTTCGCGGCCATGACCGGGGCGCCGGTGACGTCCACCCTGATGGGCCTGGGCGCCTTCCCGGCCGCCGATCCGGCCTGGCTGGGGATGCTGGGGATGCACGGCACCTTCGAGGCCAACCACGCCATGCACGACTGCGACGTGATGATCTGCGTCGGGGCGCGGTTCGACGACCGGGTGACCGGCCGGCTGGACGCCTTCTCGCCGAATTCGAAGAAGATCCACATCGATATCGACGCCAGTTCGATCAACAAGAACGTCCGCGTCGATCTGGGCATCGTCGGCGACGCCGGCTCGGTTCTCGCCGACCTGATCGCGTCCTGGAAGGACCAGGGCCTGACCGCCAACCGCCAGGCGCTCGACGAATGGTGGCGCCAGATCGAGACCTGGCGGGAGGTCCGCTGCCTGCGCTACGGCAAGAGCGAGGGGACCATCAAACCCCAGCTGGCCATCGAGCGGCTGTACCAGCTGACCAAGGACCGCGATTCCTACATCACCACCGAAGTCGGCCAGCATCAGATGTGGGCGGCGCAGTTCTACCGCTTCCAGGAACCCAACCGCTGGATGACCTCGGGCGGCCTTGGCACCATGGGCTATGGCCTGCCCGCCGCAATTGGCGTGCAGCTGGCGCATCCGGACAGCCTGGTCATCGATATCGCCGGCGAGGCCAGCATCCAGATGTGTATCCAGGAGATGTCGACGGCGGTGCAGTACGACCTGCCGGTCAAGATCTTCATCCTAAACAACGAATGGATGGGCATGGTCCGCCAGTGGCAGGAGCTGCTGCACGGCCAGCGCTACAGCCACAGCTATTCCAGCAGCCTGCCAGACTTCGTGAAGCTGGCCGAGGCCTACGGCGCCAAGGGCATCCGCTGCAGCGACCCGGCCGAGCTGGACGCCAAGATCATGGAGATGATCGACTATCCCGGCCCGGTGATCTTCGACTGCCGCGTCGAGAAGAACGAGAACTGCCTGCCGATGATCCCGTCGGGCAAGGCCCACAACGAGATGATCCTGCCCGAGGAACTGGACGATCTCGGCTCGGTGATCGACGAGGCGGGGCGCAAGCTGGTGTAGATTGACCGTACAACTTTGTACGTACATACTGATTGGGCTCGGTGATGGACTTCGAGTGGGACGTCGAGAAAGCGAGAGCCAACTGGCTAAAGCACGGCGTCACGTTCGACCTGGCAACCAGCATCTGGAATGACCCGCACCTGCAGATCGTTCTGGATTCCGTTGTTGATGGCGAGGAGCGCTGGTGGGCGGTTGGCTATGGCGCGATCAGCGGCCTTCTCATTGCAGTGCATGTCTATCCCGATCCGACAGACGAAAGCCGTGTTCGATTGATCAGCGCCCGAAGGGCTTCAAAACATGAGCAAAGACGATACCAGGATGGTTCGCTATAGGCCCCCTCCGGGTGGCTATGTACCGACGGCGGAAGAGCGGGAACGCCTGAAAGAGCTTGAGGCGATGGGAGATGCGGGAATCGACTTCTCCGATATCCCCCAGATTACCGATGAGCAGTGGGCGACCCGGCGGCCGGGCCACTACCGCCCTGTCAAACAGCCGGTGACCATCCGGCTCGATTCCGATGTCGTCGGCTGGTTCAAGGACCACGCCAACGGAAAGCCCTACCAGAGCGAAATCAACCGGGTGCTCCGCCAGCATGTGGCGCGCCAACTCGTACAAGATCGAAAGAAGCGCGCTTGACCCTTCCCAGCCAACCCGCCTCCGCCTACGACCTCGCGCACGAGACCGAGGTCGAGCAGCTCGCCACCTTCGCCCTCCTCGTCGACAACGAGGCCGGGGTCCTGCACCGCGTCGTCGGACTGTTCGCCGCCCGCGGCTACAACATCGAAAGCCTGACCGTCGCCGAGACGGATCGAAAGGCCCACACCAGCCGCATTACCATCGTCACCCGCGGCGCCCGCCATGTGCTGGAGCAGATCGAGGCCCAGCTGCAGAAGGTGGTCAGCGTCCGCCGCGTCCACGACGTGACCAAGGACCCCAACGGGGTCGAGCGTGAGCTGGCGCTGGTCAAGGTCAAGGGAACCGGGACCGAGCGGGTCGAGGCGCTGCGGGTCAGCGAAATCTTCCGGGCCCGGGTGGTCGACACCACCTCCGAGAGCTTCGTCTTCGAGATCACCGGCGCGCCGGGCAAGATCGACAGCTTCGTCGACCTGATGCGGCCCCTGGGCCTGGTTGAACTGTCCCGCACCGGCGTGCTCTCCATCGAGCGCGGTCCAGGGGCGATGTAGTCCGAGCACGCAGGATTTACCCTGCGGTTATTCCCTTCGAAGGGTGGTGCGCCTATATAGGTCCTGTCCGGGCTTGCCCGGACTATGGAGATAAACGCGCACGTAATAAGCGGACTGGACCCGGGTGCGATTCCCGGCGGCTCCACCATTCTCTCCCGAGTTATCACGGGAAGCGCGGGGCCGATCAGCATCGACAGACGTGTAAAGGTGATTGCTTTCTCTCGGCCTGACCCACCGTTTCGGGTTTTAAACTAACTGCGAACGATAACTTCGCTGAAGAGTTCGCCGTCGCCGCGTAATGCAGCGCCGGAGCACTCGCTCTAAAGCCCTGCGGGTTTAGCACCTTCAGGCGGGGCCCGGGGGGAGCCTGCAACAGAATCCCCCCACCTACCTGGATAGCCGACGAGGCTCCCCCTTCTTTCGCTTGAGAGATGCGGGAGCCTGGCAACAGAATCCCCCCACCTTCCCCCCATTTTGAGACTCCCGTGGTCATCGGCGCTGGGCGATAGTCCTTCCAACATTGGAGGGTTCGATGCGTCCCTGGCTTCCGCTGGCGATTGCCAGCCTGCTTCTCTGCACCGCGGCGGCCGCCGAGCCGGAGTACTGGGGCGACGCCGACTTCCAGAAGGAATACCCAGAGAGCGTCGCCAAGTGCGCCCAGTACCGCAAGGTCGAGGCGCCCGCCGCCGACCGGCCGACGGCGGCCCAGATGTCAGCGCTGAAGACCTGCGATTCCGCCGACCCCTACTACGAGATCACCGGGCCGGGCGATGCGGTGAAGGCCCGCCATTGCGCCTTCGCCGAGATGGCGCGGGGCGAGAACGACGGACCGTCAGGGGCAGGCGTCCTGATGATGCTCTACGCCAACGGCCGGGGCGTGGCTGAGAACCTGCCCTACGCCATCCGCATGGCCTGCACGGTCGGCGGCGCGCCCTTCGAGGTCCAGGGCCGGATCGCCGCCCTGGAGGCGCGGATGAAGGGCGAAGGGACCGACACCGCCTTCGACTACTGCGACGACGTCACCAGCGGCTATGGCGCCGGCCTCTGCGCCTCGATCAGCGCCCGCCAGCAGGACCACCAAAGGAACCAGCGCATCGCCGAGCTCGGGCGCGGCTGGACGCCGGGCCAGAAAGCCGCCTGGGACAGGGTCATCACCGCCCGGACCGCCTATGCCGACGCCCTGGCCAACGGCGAGGTCGACCTTTCCGGCACGATGCGCGGCGTCTTCGCGCTTGAGGCCAAGGGCGAGATCAAGACCACCGCCCTGGGCCTGCTGGACGCGCTGGACAGCAAGGCGCTGGACAAGGCCGCCCCCGGCCAGCTGCAGAAGAGCGACGCGGCCCTCAATGCCGCCTGGAAAAAGGTGACGGCCCACGGTTTCGAGGACTTCGGGACGGTGACCAGGGAGGGGGTGCGCACAACCCAGCGCGCCTGGCTCAAGTATCGCGACGCCTGGACCGCCTTCGCCAGTCTGTCCTGGCCCGGTATGGGCGAGACCACGGCCGACTATCTGACCCGAGAGCGGACCAACGCCCTCCTCTGCCTGATCGGCGACGACGCCTGCATCGCCGCCGACGAGGACGCCGAGTGAACTTGCGGCCGTCGATCCCCTGATCGGGCGCCAAGTCACAGACCCACGGCTGTTCAAATTGGCAAAATGCTGTTGAGCTGCGCCGGGTGGTCCGCCTTGGGGGTGGGACCCGGGGGATTGCCATGGCGCTCATCAACCCGGCGAAGTTCGCGACCTTCGCCCCAAAGGCCCTGCCCGGCACGCTTGCCGCGCTCGAGGCCGCCGCCGCCAGACACGGCCTGACCGACAAGCTTGTCCTGGCCCATTGGCTGGGTCAGATGCATGTCGAGAGCAAGGGCTTCTCGACCCTCACCGAGAACCTCAACTATTCGGTCGATGGCCTGATAAAGACCTTCAGTCGCAAGCGGATCAGCGCCGCCGACTGTGAAACATTCGGGCGCAAGCAGGGCCGCGCCGCCAACCAGAACGCCATCGCCAACATCGTCTACGGCCGCGCCTTCGGCAAAGCCCAACTGGGCAACGACCAGCCCGGCGACGGCTGGCGATTCCGCGGCGGCGGGGTCAAGCAGATCACCGGCCGCGCCAACTACCGCGAGGCCGGGCACGAGGCGGCCCCGGACGTGCTGCGCACCGATGTGAAGGCGTCGGCCGAGGCGGCCGCCAACTTCTTCGTCAAACACAGGTGCGTCGCCGCCGCCCTGAAGGACGACGTCATCGCCGTCACTCTGCTGGTCAACGGCGGGACCAACGGCCTGCCCGACCGCAAGACCCGCACCGCCGCCGCAAAGAAGATCTTGGCCTGAGGTCGCACAACACAGGCTGGTGACCAGCGCAGGCGTTGACCTTCGCCCCGTTACAGGTCAGTTCCGGACCCTCTGACAGACGGGCGCCAACAAGCCTGCATCGTGAAATTCAGCGGAACGGCGGGGCGGCGCGCAAGCCTTCGCCGGCCCGCCTTGGGAGTGTGAATGCCCGGTCGTCACCACATCCTGCGCCGCCGCCGAGCCAAGGTCGTCGCCACGCTTGGACCCGCCTCCGCCTCGGCGGAGATGATCGAGATCCTGCACAAGGGCGGGGCCGATGTCTTCCGTCTGAACTTCAGTCACGGCGACCACGCCGGCCATGCCCAGAACCTGGCCTGGATCCGGGCCCTGGAGAAGAAGACCGGCCATCCGATCGGCGTGCTGGCCGATGTGCAGGGCCCCAAGCTGCGGGTCGGCCGGTTCAGCAACGGCCACGTCATCCTGCAGAAGGGCCAGAGCTTCCGCCTCGACCTGTCGCCGACGCCCGGTGACACCCGCCGGGTGCAACTGCCGCATCCGGAGATCATCGCCGCCGCCACGCCGGGGATGAATCTGCTGATCGACGACGGCAAGCTGAAGCTGCGCGTCGACCATGTGCGCGAGGATCATCTCGAAACCACCGTGACCGTCGCCGGGCGGCTGAGCGACCGCAAGGGCGTCAATGTGCCGGACGTCATGCTGCCGATCCCGGCCCTGACGAAGAAAGACCGCGAGGACCTCGCCTTTGCCCTGGACGCCGGCGTCGACTTCGTCGGTCTGTCGTTCGTACAGCGGGCCGAAGACGTCATCGAAGCCCGTGAGCTGGTCGCCGGCCGCGCCTGGATCCTGACCAAGCTGGAAAAGCCCCAGGCGCTGGTCAATCTGGACGAAATCATCGCGCTCAGCGACGCCGTCATGGTCGCCCGCGGCGACCTGGGCGTCGAGCTGCCGCCGGAAGAGGTGCCGCTGGCCCAACGCCGCATCGTCCGCAAGGCCCGGGAACTCGGCAAGCCGGTCATCGTCGCCACCCAGATGATGGAGAGCATGATCAGCTCTCCCACCCCGACCCGCGCCGAAGCCAGCGACGTGGCGAACGCCCTGTTTGAAGGGGCCGACGCGGTCATGTTGTCGGCCGAAACCGCCGCCGGCCAGTATCCGCTGGAAGCCGTCGACATGATGGATCGCATCCTCACCCGCACCGAGCGCGATGAGGAATGGCGCCGCGTCATCGACGACCGCCCGCTGGCGCCCGAGACCAACTCGGCCGGGGCCATCGCCGCCGCTGCCCGCCAGGTCGCCGACGCCTCCGGGGCCAAGGTCATCTGCGCCTTCAGCCACGGCGGATCGACCGCCCTGCGCATCGCGCGCCAGCGGCCGATCGCGCCGATCCTCGGCCTGACCCCGATCGTCGAAACGGCGCGCCGCCTGACCCTGGTCTGGGGCGTCCATCCGGTGGTCATCGCCCCGCATGAGACGATGACGGCCGCCGTGTCCGGCGCGCTGGAGACGGCCCGCCGCGAAGGCTTCGCCACCTGGGGGGACGAGATCGTCGTCACTGCCGGCGTCCCGTTCAACACGCCCGGCACCACCAACGCCCTGCGCGTGGCCACGGTCAGCCGCGCGCCGCAACCGGCGGCCGGCGACGAGATCTAGGTCGGGCGCGAAGGTTTCGAAAACGACCCGGGCTGCGTGTTCAAAAAAACACGAAAACCGGCTCCGGGGCTCGCGTTCTGAATGTGCCGCTTTGCGAGCGGCGCGCGAACCGTTACGCTTGTGAAAGTTGTAGGGAAGTGACGCCTCGAATGGCCCAGGATAAGCCACCCCAGGACCTGATGCATTACGAGGCCATGGCCCAGGATGCCCTGCGGGGTGTCGTGAAGGCCGCCCTCAAGCGCGCCGCCGCGCCCGGCGGCCTGCCCGGCGAGCATCATTTCTACATCACCTTCAAGACC
>JANPKF010000668.1:0-2489 GCA_031425895.1 Caulobacteraceae bacterium
CAGGCCCTGTGCGGCGACAGCGTCGACAATGTGCCCGGCGCCCCCGGCATCGGCATCAAGACCGCCGCCCTGCTGATCAACGAGTTCGGCGATCTCGACACGCTTCTGGCCCGGGCGGGCGAGATCAAGCAGGACAAGCGCCGCCAGACGCTGATCGACTTCGCCGACCAGATCCGCCTGTCGCGGGCCCTGGTGCAGCTCGACTGCGACACCCCCCTGCCCGAGCCCATCGCCGACCTGACCGTCCGCGATCCCGACAAGGACACGCTGGCCGCCTTCCTGTCCGAGATGGGTTTCAACACGCTGCTGCGCCGGGTCGGCGTCGCCGCCGAGGGCGGCGGCATGGCGCCCCAGCCGCTGCCGGGTTTCGGCAAGCCTCCGGAAGCGGCCGCCGCGCCGGCGACGCCGCAGCCGGACGCCATCGAGATCGATGTCACCAAATATGAGTGCGTCCGCGACCTGGAGACCCTCGACCGCTGGATCGCAGAGGCCTACGAGGCCGGCGTCATCGCCTTCGACACCGAGACCGATGCGCTGGGGTCGGCCACCGCCGGCCTCTGCGGCGTGTCGCTGGCCACGGCGCCGGGCCGCGCCTGCTACATCCCCCTGACCCATGAGGCGGTGGGCGGCGACCTGTTGACCGAGGCCGCTCCGGTCGAGTCCCAGATCGACAAGGCCACCGCCCTGGCCCGCCTCAAGCCGCTGCTGGAATCGCCGACCGTGCTGAAGGTGGCTCAGAACGCCAAGTACGACATCGCCGTCATGGCCCTGCGCGGCATCGACGTGGCGCCGATCGATGACACCATGCTGATCTCCTACGTGCTGGAGGCGGGTCTGCATAACCACGGCATGGACGAGCTTTCCGAGCTCTGGCTCGGCCACAAGCCGATCCCGTTCAAGCAGGTGGCCGGGACCGGCAAGGCCCAGATCAGCTTCAAGCATGTGCAGCTGAACGAGGCGACCTGCTACGCCGCCGAGGACGCCGACGTCACCCTGCGGCTCTGGCGCAAGCTGAAGCCGCGCCTGGCCCGCGAGGGCATGCTGACCGTCTACGAGACCCTCGAGCGGCCGCTGCCGCCGGTCATCGCCGCCATGGAGAACGCCGGGGTCAAGGTCGACACCGACGAGCTGCGCCGGCTTTCCCACGATTTCTCCCTGCGCATGGCGGATTTCGAAGCCAAGGCTCACGAACTGCTCGGCCGTCCGTTCAACCTTGGCAGTCCCAAGCAGATCGGCGAAGTGCTGTTCGGCGAAATGGGCCTGGAGGGCGGCAAGAAGACCGCCACCGGCCAGTGGGCCACCGATGTCGATGTGCTGGAAAGCCTGGCCGCCCAGGGCCACGACCTGCCCCGCCTGATCCTCGACTGGCGCCAGCTGTCTAAGCTCAAGGGCACCTATACCGACAACCTGATCGCCGCCATCTCGCCCAAGACCGGCCGCATCCACACCGCCTACGCCATGGCCTCGACGACGACCGGGCGGCTCTCCTCCTCCGATCCCAACCTGCAGAACATCCCGATCCGCACCGAGGAAGGCCGCAAGATCCGCAAGGCCTTCATCGCCGAGCCCGGCCATGTGCTGATCAGCGCCGACTACAGCCAGATCGAACTGCGCCTGCTGGCCCACGTCGGCGACATTCCGCAGCTGAAGAGCGCCTTCAAGGAGGGGCTCGACATCCACGCCATGACGGCGTCCGAGATGTTCGACACTCCGATCGAGGGCATGCCGGCCGAGGTGCGCCGCCGGGCCAAGGCCATCAACTTCGGCATCGTCTACGGCATCAGCGCCTTCGGCCTGGCCAACCAGCTGTCGATCCCGCAGGGCGAGGCGGCCGACTACATCAAGACCTACTTCCGCCGCTTCCCCGGCATCGGCGACTACATGGAGGAGATGCGGGCCCAGGTGCGCCAGAACGGCTTCGTCACCACCCTCTTCGGCCGCAAGATCAACATCCCCGAGATCAACGGCAAGAGCGTCGCCCAACGCCAGTTCGCCGAACGGGCCGCCATCAACGCCCCGCTGCAGGGCGCCGCCGCCGACATCATCCGCCGCGCCATGGCCCGCATGCCGGACGCCCTGCGAGACGCGGGCCTGAGGTCAAGGATGCTGCTGCAGGTGCACGATGAACTGGTCTTCGAGGCCAGCGAAGCCGAGGCCGAGGCGACCATCGCCGTCGCCAAGCAGGTGATGGAGGGCGCCCCCTTCCCGGCCGTCGAGATCAGCGTGCCCCTGGTCGTCGAGGCGCGGGCGGCGAAGAACTGGGACGAGGCGCACTAGGTCGCATAGCCAAACCTCGCCGTCTCATCCCTCTTCCGTCATCCCGGACGGCCCGCAGGGACGATCCGGGACCCAGGGGCCGCCATCCCCGAGGCCGGCGGCGGCGGCCGTTGAGTTTCGTCACCCCCTGGGTCCCGGCTCGCCGCAACGCTACGGCCGGGCGGACGGGGTGGGGGGGCCACAGGATCGGCGCCCCCTTTTATGCCGATTGG
>JANPKF010000669.1:0-11240 GCA_031425895.1 Caulobacteraceae bacterium
GGCCTCGATCCCCGCGTCCAACCCATGCCCGTCGCCCTGGCCTGCCACTACCACATGGGCGGCGTCGCCACCGATCTGGACGGCCGCACCAGCCTGCCAGGCCTGCTGGCCGCCGGCGAATGCGCCTCGACCGGCGTCCACGGCGCCAACCGCCTGGCCAGCAACTCCCTGCTGGAAGCCGCCGTCTTCGGCGCGCGGGCCGGCGCTGTGCTCCGCGACGCCGCCGACCCGGACACCGCCCCCCTGCCGTCCACGCCCTGGCCCGACCTGCCTGAAGGGGCCCTCGCCGGCCTGCGCCAGGCCATGAGCCAGGACGCCGGCGTCGTCCGCGACGGGGAAGGCCTGACCCGCCTGCTCGGCCGCATCGAGACCCTGCGCGACCTCCACGGCGAAGGCCCGGTGCTCGCCGCCGCCCGCCTCGTCGCCACCTGCGCCCTGGAACGCCGCGAAAGCCGGGGCGGCCACTTCCGCCGCGACTTCCCTAGCCAGCGCCCGGCATTACGCACCTTTGTCACCCTGGCCAGCCTCGATGCCCGCAAGGTCGCCGCCGAATGATCGCCCCCCTGCCCGACCTGCTCATCGAGCCCATCATCCGCGCCAGCCTGGCCGAGGATCTGGGCCGGGCCGGCGACATCACCGCCCTGGCCTGCATCGACGCCGATACGCGCCTGAGCGCCAGCTTTGGGGCCCGCAAGGCCGGGACCATCGCCGGCCTTGCCTGCGTCCGTCTGGCCACTCTGGCCCTGGACCCGTCAGCCCGCTTCGAGACCCTGGTCAGCGACGGCGATGCCGTCGATGCAGGCGCGGTGCTGGCCCGCGTGGACGCCAACGCCCGCGCCCTTCTCTCCGCCGAACGCACGGCCCTCAACCTGCTCGGCCGCCTCAGCGGCATCGCCACCCTGACCAGCGCCTATGTCGACGCCGTGGTCGGCACAGGGGCGAGCATCACCGACACCCGCAAGACCACCCCCGGCCTGCGCGCCCTGGAGAAGTACGCCGTCCGCTGTGGCGGCGGGGTCAACCACCGCTTCGGCCTCGACGACGCCATCCTCATCAAGGACAACCACGTCGCCGCCTGCGGCGGTGTTAAGCCCGCCATCGAACGGGCCCGCGCCTTCGCCGGCCATCTGGTCAAGGTCGAGTGCGAGGTCGACAGCCTCGAGCAGTTCGACCAGGCCATGGCCGCCGGCCCGGACGTCATCATGCTCGACAACTTCAGCCTGGAAGACCTGCGCGAGGCCGTCGCCCGCAACGCCGGCCGCCTGGTGCTGGAGGCCTCGGGCGGGGTCAATCTCGACACCGTCGCCGCCATCGCCGCCACCGGCGTCAATGTCATCAGCGTCGGCGCCCTGACCCACTCGGCCCCGGTGCTGGATATCGGACTGGACGCCTAGGCCGCGGCCGTCTGCCGGGACCTGAGCCGCCGGGCCAGCCACGCCTGCACCGGTGCATCGACCAGGTGATGAAAGACGAGCGCCACGACCAGGGCGGCCGGGAGGGAGCCTGCCCACAGGAGCCAATGCACCGTCGTCGGCAGGTCGACGCGGGCTTCCAGCACCTGCAAGGCGCCGAACCACAGCAGGCCGGTCAGGGAATGGGTGATGAACAGGGCGAAGGACAGCTTGGCCCCCTGCTCGATCAGTTGCGAGGGTTTGGCCACGGGCGTGCGACCGCAGGCCAGCACCACCGCGGCGATGGCCACGATACTGGCCAGGTCAAACCGTCCGGCGACCTGCAGCAGCACCAGGGTCGCCGCCGCCAGCCAGCCGAGCAGCGGCGCGACCATCAGGCTGGGCTTGTTCTGCTCAACCACCTTGGCGATGCACAGGCCCAGCAGGAACAGCGGCAGAGCCCGGATCAGGCCGAAGTGGAACTCGAGATCGTAGATGGGACGCCCCAGCAGAGCGGTACAGAGGAGATCACCACCGACCACCGCCAGCATGCCCAGCGCCAGCATGGCGATGGAACTCTTCATCCGGCTGATCCAGCTCCACAGCAGCGGGAAGGCCCCGTAGCAAACGATCAGGGCCGACAACGACCAGCTCTGGTGGTTCCAGCCGCCGCCGCCGGGAATACCCCAGGCCTGGGCGAAGACCAGCTGCATGGCGAAGGCCTGCGGCGTGAAGTTTTCCGGACTGTTGGGTCTGATGCCGACCAGACCTGACGCCATCACCACCACGGCCAGACAGCCCAGCACGATGACCTGCGCCGGCCACAGCCGCTGGACCCGCTTGCCGAGGAACCGCACCGGACCGATCCGGCCCGACATAACCTGCCCGCCGTAGGCGCGGCCCAGCACATACCCCGAAAGGATCAGGAAGAAGTCGGTCGCCAGATAGCCCCGCCCGAACACCGGGTGCAGAGCGTCCAGCGACACCGGCGCATCCTGCCCGAAGTGATAGACAACGATCAGCATGGCCGCCAGGAACCGCAACAGGTCAAGCGCGCCGCCCCGTCCCGGGACGATGCTGGTTCCCGTCGACGGCGAATTCGTGTCGTTCTGGCGCAACGTGGTCATGGTTCGGGCCTGTCGGGACCCCCAAACGGGCCCTTCGGGGCCGGACTTGCAACCACCGGGCCGATACCCATCTGTACCCGATACTGTTACGGAACACGCCCATGACCCGCATGCCCGCCCTGTTCCTCGGCCACGGCTCGCCGATGAACGCCATCGAGAACAATGCCTGGACGCAGGGCTGGGCCGACGCCGGCCGGGCCCTGCCGCGCCCCAGGGCCATCCTGATCATCTCGGCCCATTGGGAAACCCGCGGCGCGGCGGTCACCGCCGGGGCGGCGCCGCAGACCATCCACGACTTCTTCGGCTTCCCCCAGGCCCTGTTCGACGTCCGCTACAACGCGCCGGGGGATCTGGCCCTGGCCCGTCGGGTGGTCGAACTGCTCAGTCCCGACCCCGTCGCCCTCGACGCCGACCGCGGCTTCGACCACGGCATCTGGAGCGTTCTGGCCCCCATGTACCCGGACGCCGACATTCCCATCGTCGCGCTGTCCATCGACCGCGCCCGCCCCGACCGCTGGCACTACGAGGCCGGCAGGCGCCTGGCCTCCTTGCGGGACGAGGGGGTGATGATCGTCGGCAGCGGCGACATCGTCCACAATCTGCGGGCCGTTGATTTCCGCAGCGGCGTGACGCCCGACTGGTCGCCCCGCTTCAACGAAACGGCCAAGCGCCTCATCCTCCAGCGCGACCACGACCCGCTGATCGACTGGCGCAGCCTCGGCCCCGACGCGGATCTCGCCATCAACAGCGCCGAACACTACCTGCCGCTGCTCTACGTGCTGGGCGCCAGCCATGCCGACGAGCCGGTCGGCTTCTTCAACGACGAGGTTTTCGCCGCCATCTCAATGACCTCGGTCGTGTTCGGCGCTCCGGCCCCTGGCTAAGGCAGGGCGGCGGCGGCCTGTTCGGCGGCCGCCCGCCGCTCAGGCATGGCCGCGCCGTACATGGCCTGCACCCGGGCCAGGATTTCCGGCGGGGCGGTTTCCGGCCTTCCGGCGTTGAACGGCGGGGCCGGCGCGTATTCCAGGCCCAGTTGCAGGGCCTGGGCGAAGTCGTCGCCGGCCACCTCTGCCGCCAGGGTCAGGGCAAAGTCGATACCCGCCGTTACGCCGCCGCCGGTGAAGACATTGCCATCGCGGACAACCCGGGCCGGGTCCGGGATGGCGCCGAACAGCGCCAGCTGATCACGCCAGGCCCAGTGACAGGCCGCACGCTTGCCGGTCAGCAGACCCGCCGCCGCCAGGATCAGCGAGCCGGTGCAGACGCTGGTGACATAGCGCGAGAGGCCGGCGAGGCGGCGGATCTCGTCAATGAACGCCTCGTCCAGCATGGCGGCGCTGGTTCCGAAGCCGCCGGGGATGCAGAGGATGTCGCACTGCTCGATGGCGTCCAGCCGCGCCAGACCGGCGAAGGTCAGGCCATCGGCCTCAAGCTCGCCGCCGTCCTTCCAGGCCACCGTCACCTGCGCGCCGGGCAGGCGGCTGAGGAACTGGTGCGGGCCGGTGAAGTCGAGATGGGTGACACCGGGGTAGAGGGCGAAGATAATGTGCAGTGGGGCGGCGGGCATGGCGGCGTCTCCTTCAAGGCTTGACCAGGGCATCCTGTCAGACATAGCGTCTGGCCGAAATGACATTGATCCCTCGCTTTACGCCATGACCAGACGGATCGGCGTTCTGGTCTTTCCGGACTTCCAGCTTCTCGATGCGGCCGGTCCCATGACGGCCTTCGAGATCGCGGACCGCTTTCAGCCCGGCGCCTACGAGGTCGAAACCCTGAGCCGCGACGGCGGTCTGGTCCGCGCCAGCGGCGGCGTCGCCATCGACAGCCGGCCCTTCAGCCTCGCGGACCGCTTCGACACCCTGCTGCTCAGCGGCGGCGAGGGCACGCGCGGCCCGGCCATCTGCGCCGCCACCCTCGACTTCGTGCGGGTCGTGGGAACGGCGTCCCGCCGCGTCGCCTCGGTCTGTTCGGGCGCCTACATTTTGGCCGAGTCCGGTCTGCTGGAAGGCCGCCGGGCGACCACCCACTGGAACCGCACCGACCATTTCCGCCGCGCCTATCCGAACGTGAAGCTGGATGCCGACCGCATCTTCGTCCGCGACGGCCCGGTCTGGACCAGCGCCGGCATCACCGCCGGCATCGACCTGGCCCTGGCCCTGATCGGCGAGGATCTGGGCGAAGACATCGCCCGCAGGACGGCCCAGCAGCTGGTCGTCTACCACCGCCGGCCGGGCGGTCAGTCACAGTTCTCGGCCCTGCTCGAAATGGAGGCCGGTGGCCGATTCGATCCCCTGCTGGCCTGGATGCGCGAGAACCTGCGCCGACCGCTGACGGTGCCGGACCTGGCGGAACAGGCGAAGATGAGCGAGCGCACCTTCCTGCGGGCCTTCACCGCCGAAATGGGCGTTACCCCCGCCAAGGCCGTCGAACGCCTGCGCCTGGAAGCGGCCCGCACCCTGCTCGAAAGCCAGCCCCTGCAGGTCGAGGACGTCGCCCTGGAAACAGGCTTCGGCGACAGCGAGCGCATGCGGCGGGCGTTTCTGCGGGCGTTCGGGCAACCACCGCAGGCGCTGCGTCGTTGCCGTCCGGAGCGTGGCCCTGGCCACCCGCCCTCCTCCGCCGGACCCGCGCCGACATGAAGACGCCCCCCACCCCCGATCGCCGGCCGAGCTTCCTTGGCCGCCTGGGCCCCGGGCTGATCACGGGGGCGGCCGACGACGATCCGGGCGGCGTCGCCACCCACAGCCAGGCGGGAGCTGCTTTCGGGCTGAACATGCTGTGGAGCGTGGTGCTGGCCTATCCGCTGCTGGCCGGTATTCAGCAGGTGGTGGCCCGCATCGGCCGGGTCACCGGCCACGGCCTGGCCGCCAACATCAAGAAGGTCTTCCCGCGCTGGCTGCTGGCCCTGCTGGTGCTGTCGCTGCTGATCGCCAACACCATCAACATCGCCGCCGATGTCGCCGCCATGGGGGCCGCCGCCGCCCTGGTCCTGCCCGGGGTCAACCCGTTCGTCTATGCCGGGGGCTTTGGCCTGGTCTGCCTGCTGCTCGAGATCTTCATGAGCTACAAGCGCTACGTCCAGGTCCTCAAATGGCTGACCCTGTCGCTTCTGGCCTATGTCGGGGTGGTGTTCACGGTGAAGATCCCCTGGGCGGAGGTGGCGTTCAAATCCTTCGTTCCGGACGTGCAGCTGACGCCGGTCTTCCTGACCATGATCGTCGCCGTGTTCGGCACCACCATCAGCCCCTACATGTTTTTCTGGCAAAGCTCGCAGGAGGTCGAGGACCTGGGCCCCGACCCGGAGGCCCGCTCGCTGATCCACCACCCGGAACTGGCCGACAACGAGCTGCGCCGCATCCGCCTCGACACCTGGACCGGCATGGCGGTCTGCAGCGTCATTGCCTTCTTCATCGTCCTGACCACCTCGGTGACCCTGCATGTGAACGGCGTCACCGACATCAAGGACGCCGCCCAGGCCGCCCAGGCCCTGCGCCCGATCGCCGGCGACCTGGCCTTCGTGCTGTTCAGCCTCGGCATCATCGGCACCGGCCTGCTGGCTGTGCCGGTTCTGGCCGGCTCGGCCGCCTACGCCATCGCCGAATCCTTCGGCTGGCCTATGGGGCTGGATCGCAAGCTGGGCCAGGCGCCCGGCTTCTACGCCATCATCGCCGCCGCCACCCTCGGCGGCGTCGCCCTCAGCTTCTCCGATATCGACCCGATCAAGGCCCTGTTCTGGAGCGCCGTGCTCAACGGTCTGGTCGCCGTGCCGATCATGATCGTCGCCATGCTGCTGGCCTCACGACGGTCGGTGATGGGCCGCTTCACCATCGGCTGGACGCTGAAATTCCTCGGCTGGACGGCGACGGCGGCGATGACGGCCGCAGGCGTCGGCATGTTCCTGGCCTGACCCTACGGTCCCGGTCCGCGTCCATTCATCGCGGTACAGGGGCTGGACGGCGCCGCTCGCCTTGAGTCAACGTCGAGTTTCCAACCAAAGGAGGCGCCCATGGCCCACAAATTTGAAATCTACAAAGACAAGGCCGGCGAGTTCCGCGTTCGTTTCAAGTACAACAGCGAAGTGATGTTCGCGACGGAAGGTTACGCCTCCAAGGCCTCCGCCCAGAACGCCATCGACTCCCTGAAGAAGAACGCTCCCGAGGCGCCGGTCGAAGACAACAGCTAGACGCTGTCAGAATGCAGCCTGTGCCCGACGTCACGCTGAACCGTCGGGCCGAGGCGACTTGACCCTGGCCGCCTTCCCGCATCTGATCATTGATAACCAGCCGAAACGCGCTGAAATCAAGGGGAGGCGTCATGGCCACTGCATCCGCCGACGGGCGCAAGAGCATCTTCATCACCGGCGGCGCCAGCGGCATTGGCCTGGGCGCCGCCAAACGCTTCGCAAAGGAAGGCTGGTTCGTCGGCCTGGCCGACATCGACAAGACCGGCCTCAAGCTGGCGCTCGGTGAGATCGGCCCCGGCAATGGCGTCACCCTCGACCTCGATGTGCGCGACCTGAAGCAATGGGAGAAGGCCCTGGCCGCCTTCGCCAAGGCCAGTGGCGGGCGGCTCGACGTCCTGCTCAACAACGCCGGCATCGCCCGCTACGGCTATCTCGAGGAGCAGAGCGTCGAGGAAGGCGACCTGCAGATCGACATCAATGTGAAGGGCGTCATCTACGGGGCCCGCACCGGGCTGGAGCTGCTGAAGGCCACGCCCGGCTCGACCCTGATCAATGTCGCCAGCTGCGCCGGCCTGTTCGGGGCCCCGCGCATGGCCATCTATTCGGCCACCAAGTTCGCGGTGCGCGGCCTGTCGGAATCGCTGGAGGCCGAGTTCGCCCGCTTCGGCGTGGCGGTGCGCTGCATCATGCCCTGGTTCGTCGACACCCCCATCCTCAACGCCGGCGCCAGTGGCACCAACATGAAGATCACCGACGCCATCCGCGAGGGCGGCTCGCCGGTCTACACGGTCGAGGAAGCGGCCCAGGTGATCTGGGACGCCGCCCATGGCAAGGGCGGCAAGCTCAACTACATCGTCGGCAAGGCCGGCAAGGACATCGCCTTCATGCTGCGCCTGATGCCGGGCATGATCCGCAAGCGGTTCAAGACGCTATCGACGGCGAACTGAACCGGTCCTTCTCCCGACAAGCGGGAGAAGGGACTTTTCTAGCTACATCGCGCTCGGGCTGGACTGCGCTTCGGCCTTCGAGGCCGTCGCCGGCTCCTTCGGCGTCTCGGCCGGGCCGCCGACGCCGGCCGACTTGGTCTCGGTGACGGCCGAAGCCAGGATCACCTTGGCGCCCGACGGCGTCACGACCTCATAGGGCTGCGGGCCGGACGGCAGATCGGTAGTAGACGATGCGAGTTGGAAGTCGCCTTCCGGACCCGACAGGCGCGGACGGCCATCGAAGGCCCCCGGCGCGCCGCGTCCGCCGCCGAAGCGGTAGAAGATGTGCATGCCGACCTGCTGCACCCGCACCATGCGCGGGCCCCAGCCGGGCGAGACGTTGATGGTGTGGAAGTGGGTGGCGTTGCCGACGCCGGCCATCACCTCGCCGGAGATGGCGCGGCTGGCGACCTTGCGGGCCCGGTTCCAGGCGCCCGGCTCGCGGCCGCGGCGCATCGAGCCGTCGCAGGCGAAGCTGAACTGGCAGACGCCGAAGGCGCGCTGGAAGACCACCGCGCAGACGCTCTTGGGGAAGGCCGGGTGACGCGCGCGGTTCAGCACCACCTGGGCGACGGCCGCCTGGCCGGCCGGGGTCTCGCCGCGGGCTTCGTAATAGACGGCCTGGGTCAGGCACTCGAGATCGCGCGAGGCGTCGAGGGCTCCGGTCAGGCGGAAGGGTTCGGCGGCGGGATTGAACGGCCCGCCGAAGCTGGCGCGCAGCACGACGCCGGCCGCCTTGGTCCCGTTGACGAACGAGGCGTTGGTTGGCGCAGCGGCCCGGTCCAGGCGGGCGACTTCCAGGGCCGTCTGGCGATCGCGCTGGGCGCCGCCGGTGGTCAGCATGGGGTCGTAGCGACGGGCCAGGGCCAGGGCGGCCGGGTCCATGTCGAGCACCCGGTCGCGCAGGGCGACTTCGGAATAGCCGCCACCGGCGGCCTCGGCCATATTGGCCATACGGACGTTCTGGTCACGCGCGTCAGCGGTTCCCGCCACATAGGCGGCCGCGACGATGAGGCCCATGGCGGCGCCCGTCGATGCGCCAACGGCCAGGGCCCGCGCGCCAGCGCGGCTCCGTTCAAACAACAACAAAGGTCTCTAGTCCTGTGCGACAGGGGCAGGATGCGCCCCCCGGTATCAGCGTCGAACGAGCCCAAATACGCTACGCGGGCGAGTGAACGACGGCTTCGACCAAGGTCAGGATTTGGTCGAGGTGGTCCTTATCCCAGACTTTATGGCTCAAATGTGGCCGATTCGCAAGACCATGCTGCAGCGCAACATGAAGCAGGCAGGCAGATTTCGCGCCGGCCATGGTTAACACCCTCAAGTCACTGCAGATTCCCGATGACTCCGGCCCATGGCCGCAGTGCGGCAATTTTCGCCCGATGAGCGAGGACTACTGTGCGACATCTGTCGCCCCCGCCCGGGTATCCATTGCGCAAAGCGCTGTGGCGAGTCACCATGTTCTACGTCCACTCGTGACGTATTGGAGACGTCCATGAAGAAGCTCATCGCCGGCGCCGCCGCTTTGGCCATCGCCGCCGCTGCCCCCCTCCTGATTGCCGGGCCCGCGCTGGCCGGTGACCTGCTGTACGAGGCCGCGCCCGACAGCCTGACCGAGAACCTGAACGGCCAGCCCTACTGGTCGGCCCAGGCGCAGTGCGCCGGCCTGTTCGGCGCCGCCGCCCAGTACCTCGGCGACCAGGGCGACACCGCCGGCGCGGCGGCATCCAGCAAGCTGGCCGTCACCTTCGCCAACGACGCCATCAAGCGCCTGACCAAGGACCGCGGCATCACCCGCAAGGAAGCCCTGGTGGTCATCGAGCCGGCCGTGCTCAGGGCCCGCAACGACAGCGCCGGTCTGGTCTCCTCCGGCGACACCAGCGCCAAGTCGACCTGGAACTTCGCCCGCAGCTCCTGCCTCGACGTCGCCGAGGCCTACACCGAGGTGAGCTACTAGGATGAAGACCCTGTCCGCGGCCCTGGCCGCCGTCCTGATGATCGCACCGATGACGCTCGCCGCGCCGGCCGCCGCCGCCGACCTGGTGATGAGCAAGGGCGCCGCCAGCGCCCTGACCGAGTCCGACATCGGCAAGCCCTACTGGATCCTGCATGCCCAGTGCGCCGGCGTCTTCTCGGCCGGCTTCGCCTATCGCGGCGAGGCGGATGACAAGGCGACGGGCGTGGCCATGCTCAACGCCTCCATCGATCGGCTGACCCGCGACCGCGGTCTGGACCGCAAGGCGGCCATGGTCCTGGCCTCCGAACAGCTGGCCGCCGGCCGCGCCATGGGCGACGAGCTGCTGTCGCGCGGCGGCGCCAGGCGCAACGCCCCCTGGAACCTGCAGCGCAGCGCCTGCCTGGACATCTACGAAGGCTACACCGGCAAGTTCGACTGAGGCTTCGGCGGCGCTACTTCCGCGCCGCCCATTCGGTGCAACCGTCCAGGCCGGTGACCTGTCCCATCAGGCTATCCGGCCCGCCGGCCGGGTCCCGATAGGCCCGCCCCTCCAGGTTGACCATGCCATAGCCCGAAGGCTGCAGGATCCACCGCACACCGCGCAGGGACAGGGCCCCGTCCGGCGTGATCCCGCCTTCGATCGTGAAGCTGCCCCGGGCGGCGCCCGGATTGTCGCCACGCGGCCAGAAGGCGAAGGTCCCGGTCACCCGGCCCTCCGGCGTCGAGTCCAGGGTAAGCGTCAGGCCGGTCTTGCCCTGGCCGCAGGTATAGGCGCCCTCCCATGTCCCATCGAGCGGATGATCCTGGGCGGCGGCCGGCAGGGCCAGGGCCGCCAGGACGGCGGCAAGAGCAGGAATGGCGAGGCGCATGGGCGGTCTCCGGCTGATTAGGCCAGAGGAGCGCCAATCCGCCCGTCCCGCACCCCCGGGAAAGGGGGCTAGCGCCGCTTGACGTAGAAGGTCGTGCAGTCGCCGTCGACGACGCTGCCGGAGAAGATCCCGCCCGTCTGCACGACCCCGCGCAGGTCGACCATGCGATAGCCTTCCGGCTGATCGATCCAGCCTGAGCCGCGCAGCTCCATGAACCAGGACAGGTTGATCGTCCCCTCGATCTCGTAGGAGCCCTCCGCGCCGCTTTCCTCGCCGAAGGGATGAAACTGGAAGCTGCCGGTGACATTGCCGTCCCGGTCGCCGTCGAGCTCCAGCCGCAGGAAGGTCTCCTTGCCGCTGCAGGTGTAGCTGCCGTTCCACTGGCCATCGAGGAAGTTGGCGTCGATGGCCCAGGCCGTGGCGGGCGCCGCCAGAAGGATGACGGCGGCGGCGGCGAAGGTGGCAAGGCGGCGGCGCATGGGCAGGGGCTCCGGTTGAGGCCGCTGTTCAACCCCATCCGCCCCGGCGCCGCACCGTCCATAAGGGGGTGCCCAGTCTGTGCCGTCGCCCTCGGAACCGCCGCCGGCCTCGCCCGCTCACCCTGCTGCCAACCCCTGTCACCAGTCCCACTGGCCCCGCGCCCGCCCGAGCCCTACATTCCGCCCATGCCCTCCAAGCAAGACCTCGCCCCCCAGACCTCGCTCAAGGGCGTCCAGGACGTCTCCGC
>JANPKF010000670.1:0-1669 GCA_031425895.1 Caulobacteraceae bacterium
GTCATGGTCCGCCACGGCCGCACGCCGCTGGACTGCAAGGAGAACCTGGCTGCCTGGGTGCGATCGGTCGTTGGGGACTTGCGCGCCGCATGAACCGCGGTCATCGTGCCGTCAAACAATTGGCACTCAGGATGTCATAAACGTGGAAACACCCCTCGAACTGCCGGTACTTGAGCATTCTGGCGCCCCCGGCTCGCCCTACACCCGCAAGATGCTCAGCGTCCTGCGCTACCGGCGCATCCCCTACCGGCTTTACCACCGGGGCCGCGAGCCGGCCGGCTATCCGACCGCCAAGGTCCCCCTGCTGCCGACCTTCTATATCGGCGGCCAGGCGGTCACTGACTCGACGCCGCTGATCCGCCGCTTCGACGCCGAGATCCCGGGCCGCCCGGTGCGTCCATCCGATCCCGCCGTGGCCTTCCTCGACAGCCTGATCGAGGACTATGCCGACGAGTGGCTGTCCATATGCATGTTCCACTATCGCTGGGCGCATGAGGCGGACGCGACCTTCTGCGGCCGGCTCCTGCCCAGCTGGGGTCCGGTCCCGCTGGATGAGCCGACCCTGGCGGCGATGGCGAAGATGATCAGCGATCGTCAGATCGGCCGCCTGGCCTACGACGGCTCCAACCCGACGACCGGCCCGGTCATCGAGGACAGCTACATTCGCCTGATGGAAGCGCTGGAGGCCCACCTTGCAACATCGCCCTACATGCTCGGCGCGGCGCCGGGGGGCGGCGACTTCGGCCTGTTCGGCCAGCTGACCCAGCTGGCGGGCGTGGACCCGACTCCGACCGCCATCGCCCGGAAGAAGGGCCACCGGGTCATGGGCTGGATCGGCATGGTCGAGGACCTGTCAGGCCTGGAGCCCGGCCCCATGATCGACGCCGGCGCGGCCTCGCCGACCCTGAAGGCCCTGCTGGCCGAGATGGGCCGCGTCTACGCGCCCCTGCTGATCGCCAACGCCAGGGCGGTGATGGCGGGCGAGAAGATGGTCGAGACAGAGATCGACGGCCGCCCCTGGACCCAGAACGCGTTCCCGTACCAGGCCAAATGCCTCGGCTGGCTGCGCGAGGAATATGCGGCGCTGCCGGCGACCTCGAAATCGCAGGTCGATGCAGCGATCGCCGGAACGGGTTGGACGTCGCTGTTCTAACCTCCCCTACAGCAGATCCGCCGGCGCCGGCTCGAACCCCAGCGCCACGCGCCCGCCGATCTGCGTCGCCCGGTCCCAGTCGAACACCACATGCCCCCGGATCATCTGCACGTCGCGCAGATGCCGCTGCAACGGCGAGGTCAGGAAGCCCGAGCTGGCCCCGGCCGCCGCGCACATGATGTCCACCGCCTGGCCCGCCAGCCGCACCGTATGGGCCGCCGCCAGCCGCACCGCCGCCAGGGTGTCGACGCTGATCGCCGCCTCCGCCGGCCCCTCGCGCTCGTACAGCGCCACCGCGTCTTCCCAGACCAGCGCCGCCGCCCGCACGCTGGCCATCGCCTCGCCCAGCCGCAGATGCGTCGCCGGCGCGTCGCTCTGCTTCGCCCCCGCCGTATAGGCCTGGGTCTTGGCCTTCATCCGGGCCGTGAAGGCGGCCAGCGCCCCCTCGGCCGCCCCCTGCGCCGGGGCAGCCGCCACAAGGGCCAGGGCCGGCGACATCGACCAGCCCACCGAGGT
>JANPKF010000671.1:0-4450 GCA_031425895.1 Caulobacteraceae bacterium
GCGAGGGTCGAGGGGCGTGCGCTCGAAGGAGAAGCCGCCGAAGGCGACGGCGGCGTCCTGGCCCGCGATAGCCAGCCAGTCGGCGACGAAGGTCGCGCTGTCCGGCAGCATGTCGGCGTCGAGGAAGAGCAGGTGCCGGGCTCGCGCCTCCAACGCCAGGCGGTTGCGGCCTCAGGCGCGGCCGACGTTGGCTGCCAGCCGGACGAAGCGGGCCGGGCAGGGCAGGGCCTGGACGGTTTCGGCGATGCGGGCGGCGAGCTCGCCGTCCTTTCCGCCGTCGTCGAGGAGGACGATTTCGATGTAAGCCGACTGGGCGGCCAGTTCCCGCGCCAGCTGTGCCGGGTCGTCGCCGAGGAAGGGGATCAGGACCGACAGGCGCGGCCTGGCCTTGGGCCAGAGCGCGTTGTCGACGATCCAGTCTGTGGCGGGGGCAGTCATGAGGCGGCTCGCGGTCGCAGGGTGCGCAGCAATGTGCGGCCGTGGCTGCGCAGGCCGCCGGCGTCGAGCAGCCAGGCGCTGACGCCATAGACGGCGGCGCCGAGTCCGCCCTTGAGGGCCAGTTCCGGGATCTCCGCCATGTCGGGCAGCATCGAGACGACCAGCACCATCGGAATACAGGCGAGGCCCGCGCGGACAATGGTGTCGATCGGCAGCGGCAGAGCGATCACCTTCCGACCCATGGCCCAGGAGGCGATGGCCCCGACCCCGTAGCTGGCGGTGGTCGCCCACATCGCCCCATCAAGCCCGAAGCGCGGCACGAGGGCCAGGTTGAGCACCAGGTTGAGCCCGGCCGGGAAGGTCATGGCGGCCATCAGCAGACCGGTGCGGCGGCCCAGGGTGAAGGCCTGATGCAGGTAGTAGGTGGTGATCCCGGCAAAGAAGCCGCCGGCCGCGATCCACGGCACGACACGGGCGGCCCCCTGGGCCATCTGCGGCCCGATCAGCAGTTCCGACAGGGGCAGGGCGACCAGGGCGAGGCCGACAGCGGCCGGCAGGGTCAGCAGGATCATGAAGCTGGCCTGTTCCTTGGCCGTCTGCACCAGCGCCCCCTTGCCACCGCGCTCCAGCGCCGCAACCATGGCCGGACCCCCGGCCATGCCGAGCCAGACGAAGACCACGTCCTGGGTGCGGTTCGCGAGGCTGTAGCCGGCGTGGTAGACGCCGACGGCGGCCTCACCGAGGAAGGCGCCGAGCACGAAGCGATCGGTGCTGGAAATGACCAGAGCCAGGATCAGCGACAGTGAGATCGGCACGCCGTAGTCGGCATACTCCCGGGCCCGTTTCGGTTGCCAGTGGCCGCCCTGGAGCAGTTTCAGCTCACCGGGCAGTACGAAGGCCAGGCAGATGATGGCGATGGCCGCCGAGCCCAGCAGGGGAGACGCGCCGCCCATGCCGACCGCCGCCAGGGCCGCGCCAATCGCGAAGCCTCCGATCGTCTGGGCGATATCCAGGGTGGCGGCAGATCCCACCTCGCCGTCGGCGCGCCGGCGCTCCTGGACCAGCTTGATGCAGCTGCGGAACAGGATGGCCGCCAGGCCGGCGCTGATCGCCACCTTCAGTGGCTGGTGGACCGGCGCGAGCCAGACGACGGCGCCGGCCAGCAGAGGAAAGCCCAGGCCCAGCATCGACCAGGCCCGGTAGAGGGTCATCATATGATCGGCGGTCTCGGCCCGCTCGCGCGCCTGGGCCTGGAACCGGGCCATGGCGGCCTCGGTCCAGGTGAAGAGGGCGGTGTGGGACAGGACCATGGCGGAGTAGGCGATGGCGTAGACGCCGTAGTCGGCCGGGCTGAGCAGGCGGGTGAAGACGACAATGGTCAGCAGGCCGACCAGCCCCTGGGCCAGGTTGACGGGCAGATAGCCAAGGACGCCGCGCCAGAACATCGGATCAACGAACCACGTGTCGGTCGCCCAGCAGGCAGGGGATGGTCATGGCCATGATGTAGATGTCGAGCCAGAAGGACTGGCGTTCGATGTAGTCGATGTCGAGGGCCACACGGCGCTGGACCAGCTCGGGTGTATCGACCGGCCCGCGCGAACCGTTGACCGCGGCCCAGCCGGTCATGCCGGGCTTTAGGCGGTGGCGGTGAGCGTATTCTTCGACCAGGCGTGAGCTTTCGGTGTCGCCGGTTTTCATGCCGACGGCGTGGGGACGGGGGCCGACCAGGCTCATCTCGCCGGCCAGCACATTGAACAGCTGCGGCAACTCGTCGAGGCTGGTGCGACGGATGAAGCGGCCCACGGGCGTGACGCGGTCGTCATCGCCGGTGACCTGTTTGCTGGCCGTGTGGTCGGTCAGTTCGTGCTTCATCGAGCGGAACTTCCAGACCCGGATTTCCTCGTTGTTGAAACCATGGCGGCGCTGGCGGAAGAAGATCGGGCCGGGGCTGTCGAGCTTGATCAGCACCGCGACGATGGCCATCACCGGGGCCAGCAGGACCAAGGCCAGCGCGCCGATGCCCAGGTCCTGCAGCCGCTTCACCGCCGCCCGCTTCTGGTCGGTCTCGACGCCGGAAACGCGGGCCAGCGGGGCGTCGGCGATACGGCTGATGATGGCGTTTCGGGCGGCCTCGCCATCCATGTCGACGACCAGGCAGATGTCGTTGGGAAGTACGCTGAGCCGCTCGGTCAGCATGCGGACCCGGGGCTTGGCGGCCGAGGTGACGGCGATCACCACCTGGTCGACATAGGGCATGATGCGGTGGCCGATCAGGGCGTCGAGGTCGCCCAGCACCGGCACGCCCTGCATCCGGGAAGGAGCGCGGCCCAGCCGGTCGTCGAAGACGCCGATGACATTGATTTCGCGCGTGTCCAGGGCGGCGGTGATCAGGCGGTCGGCAACCTCGGTAGCCCCGACGATGACGATGTTCGGGGTCAGCAGCCCGGCGTTGCGCCAACGCCTGACCATGCTCCACCAGATGGTCTGGGACAGGGCCAGGGTGATGAAGGCCATGACGAACCAGAAGGTCAGCGTCGGCGGTGGGCCAGTGCGACTGACCAGCCAGATACCGGCCAACAACAGGACACTGGCCAGACTGAAGGCGGCCACCAGTCGGACCAATCGGGTCCAAAGCCGACCAGAACGCGGGAAGCGGTAGAGCCCGACCCCGTTCAGCAGCCAGGCCAGCACCAGCGTCCCGGCGGCATAGGGCGTTACCTGCGCCAGGCTGGCGTTGATCCAGCCCTGCGGCGTGGCGATGTGGGCGCCGACCAGGGCAAGGGCGACCAGGGAGGCGGTATCGACGATTCGGAACAACCGCCCGACCATCTGGGCCTGAATGCGGTTGCGCAGCGGCGGCAGCCTGGCCGGGCGCAGCGGGCCGCGGCGATCGCTCTCTTCGACGTCCGGTTCGGCAGCCTGACCCCGGCGCAGATCGTCGCGCAGGGCCTTTGCGGCGGCGACCCAGGGCTCATCGGCAGGTTGCGGGACGGGGGAAATGGTCATGGCGGCGACAGCTTGCCACGCCGCCCCTGATCACCCGGTTAACACCGTTCCTTGAGGGCAGCGTTTGCGAGCGTTGCAACGGCGCGCCGAACCAGCTATCAGCGCCCCTCGCCTGGGGTGACGTGGCCGAGTGGCTGAAGGCACCGGTTTGCTAAACCGACGTACGGGGAAACTTGTACCGAGGGTTCGAATCCCTCCGTCACCGCCAGGCGTTATTCCCCCTCATCGTCGAACAGTTCATATCCCCTTGCAGGGATTGGCCCATGCACGGCGGGATCATAGAATTCATAGTGCGAACCGTCGCTGTCGTAGATTTCGACGGTGATCAGGCGGTTCAGGTTCTGGAGGCTGTATTTCAGCGACTCCATGAGGTTCGACAGCCCCAGTTCGCCACGATCGGGAAAGGCGCTGCGCAGGAATTTCATGGCCGCCGGAGACCGGGTCTCGAAAATGTCCTCAAAGCTGTCGGCGATGGTTTCTAGCTCCGGGACAAGCTGGAAAACGGTCAGCAGGTAGGCGGCGCCGAGGTTGACGCGGTAGCCACCGATCCTGAGTCCCCGATGGACATGGAAGTCGCGCCGTTTCAGCTCACCGCTGAGCAGGACGTGACCGATCAGTTCGACGATGCGAAAGCGGTTTGGAATGCGCTCGTAGGCCAGCGGTATCTCGGTCGCAACCGTCCGTGAAGCCAGGATCATCATGTTCATCGACAGGTCGCGAACATTGCTGCTGAAGCTGCCGGCATTCGAACGGATCAGAGCTGGCGGCAGGACCGCACGCAGATAGTCCAATGGCCGGTCGACGGGTCGAAACGACAGGATCTGCTGCTTGGCGAAGTGGCTGGCGAAAATGTCGTCAGTTATCTCGGTCAGGATTTCGGTCACCGATGAGATGGCGACCTTGAAGTTCGCCAAAACGAGGATGCTCTCTATCGCAAGGCCCCGCAGGTCAGGGTTGCGGATGCCGTTCACGAACTCCAGCAGTTCATCGGCGTCGAAATTGATGG
>JANPKF010000672.1:0-10715 GCA_031425895.1 Caulobacteraceae bacterium
TGCACGGCCGCGTCGGCGTCGTCGACGGGCACGCCTTCGGCCGCGAAAAGACTTGCCGTGGTCGACTTGCCCATGCCGATGGAGCCGGTGAGGCCGACGAGGATCATGCGCTCTTCTCCAGGGCTTCGAGACACAGCCTGCGAACGTCGACACCCTCGGGCGGCGGCTGGCCGAAGAAGGCCTCGAAGCTCGGCGCCGCCTGGCGGATCAGCATCTCGAGACCATCGACCGTGCGGTGGCCGCGGGCCCGGGCCAGGCGCAGGAACTGGGTTTCCAGCGGCTTGTAGACCATGTCCATGACCACGGCCGACGCATCGAGGGCGGTGAAGTCGATGTCCGGTCCCGTGCCTCCGCCCAGCCCCAGGGAGGTGGCGTTTATGACCAGGCCCGCATCGGCCAGCGCCGCCTGGTGATCTGCGAACCCGTAGCCGGTCGCGGACACCCCGACCGCCCTGGCCAGCGCCATGGCCCGGTCGCTGGTCCGGTTGATGACCCGCACGGACGGAGCCCCGGCCATGACCAGCGCCGCCGCCGCGCCGCGGGCCGCGCCGCCGGCCCCCAGAATCACCGCCGGGGCCGCTGTCGGATCAAACCCCGGGGCCTGTTCGAAGATGGCGTCCAGCATGCCCGGCCCGTCGGTGTTGCGGGCGACGATGCTGCCGTCCGCCGGAAAGGTCAGGAGGTTGGCGGCCCCGGCCTTTTCAGCCAGCTGGCCGGCCAGGTCGCTGAGGTCGAGGGCCGTTTCCTTGAAGGGGATGGTGACGTTGATCCCCTTGATCACCCCGCCGCGCAACGAGGTCGCGAAGGCCGCGAACCCGTCTTCCGGAACGTTGAAAGGGACGTAAACCGCATCCAGGCCGGCGGCGGCGATCCAGGCGTTCTGGATCACCGGGCTGAGCGAGTGGGTGACGGGACAGCCGGCGACGCCGGCCACCATGGTCGCGCCGCTGAGGCTCATAGGCCGAGCGCTCCGTGTCGGCGCAGCAGGTCCAGCAGCCCCAGCATCGGCAGCCCCAGGATGGTGAAGTAGTCACCTTCGATCTTCGAAAACAGTTGAACCCCCTCGTCCTCGAGCCGGTAGCACCCCACCGACCCCAGAATCCCCTCGCCCTGACGGCCCAGCCAGCCGTCCAGATAGTCGTCCGAAAACGGCCGCATGGTCAGGCTGGCCGACGGGACCTCACGCCAGATCGGCTGGCCGTCCAGCGCCACAACCACGGCCGAATGCAGCTGGTGACGGTGGCCGCGCAGCAGCTGCAGTCGCTCGCGGGCCTCGGCCAAGGTGCCGGCCTTGTCGAACAGCCGGCCTTCGAAATCCAGCGTCTGGTCGGCGCCGATGACAAGCGCGCCCGGCCGCTTGCCGCTGGCCCGCACCGCCTTCAGCTCGGCCAGGGCGTCGGCTACCTCGCGCGGGGTGGCGTTGTCGGCGAGCAGGGACGCCTTGGCCGCGTCCTCGTCGACGCCGGGCGAAATCGCCTCATGCTCGACCCCGGCGGCGCTCAGCAGGGCGCGGCGCGCGCTCGAGGTCGAGGCCAGAACAATCGGACGGCTCACGACAACACCTCACCCTGGCTTCTTGGACTGTGCAGCAGATTGATGATCGCCGCCGCCGTCTCCTCGACGGAGCGGCGGGTGACGTCGATCACCGGCCAGCCTTCGCGTTCGAACAGCCGGCGGGCATGGATGATTTCCTGGCGGATGGCGTCGGTGTCGGCATAGTCGCTGCCGCGATCTTCCTTCAGCGACAGCAGCCGGTTGCGGCGGATCTGGGCCAGCCGGTCGGGGCTGGCGATCAGGCCGACGATGAGAATGTCCTTGCGCAGCTCCTTGAGCTGCTGGGGTACCGGCATGTGCGGCACCAGCGGGATATTGGCCGCCCGCACGCCCCGGTGGGCCAGATAGATGCAGGTGGGGGTCTTTGAGGTGCGCGAGACGCCGACCAGCACGACATCGGCCTGGTTGAGATCCTGCGGCCCGCCGGCCCCGTCATCGTGACCGATGGCGTAGTTCAGCGCCTCCATGCGGTCGAAATAGTCGCTGTCCAGAGCGTGCTGCGCCCCTACCCGCGACGAGACGGCGATGCCGAGATAGCGGCTCATGCTGGCCATCACCGGATCGAGCGGGGCGATGCAGGGCATTTCCAGCGCGCGGCAGCCTTCTTCCAGGGCGGCGCGCAGCTCCGGCTCGGCGATGGTGTGCATGACGATGCCCGGCGCGGCGGCGATCTCTTCCAGCGCCCGCTCCATCTGCCGGGGCGAGCGGACCAGGGCGTAGATATGCTCGATCGGCAGGGTGTCGCTGAACCGGGCGCAGACGGCGCGGGCCATGGCGTTGAGCGTCTCACCGGTCGAATCCGACACGAGGTGGACGTGGAAATAGGTGGCGATACGGGCCGGCGCGGTCATCTGACGGGTTCCATAACGCTGGCGCGCGGTCGGAACCAGCCTGTGGATGGTCCGTTAAGAGATCGTTAACCGATCCACAACTGTCCCCCGCCTCGAAGCGACCGGCCCGGACCCGGTGGATTAACCTTTCATTTACCTTTCCTGCACCCACAGGCCGGCCTCACGCCGGGCCTCATTGAACAGTCTCCCTGTGGATGACTCTAACGACTCCGGTTCGGTTAACGCGGCGCCGTCTGAAGGCGCCGGATTTCGCAATCGGAGTCAGGGCCTTGGCGGGTTGTCCCCACGATCCCCAAGCCGGCCAGGCCCTGTGGGAATCCGCCTGAATTGTCCTCGAACTGTCCCGGCGCCGTCACGCGGACGTCATGGTTATCCCCGGCCTCCCCTGCCCCATCTTCAACTTCCCCCTTAAATTAATCTTCTATTAAGACTTTAAGGAGGGGCCTTGCGTGTGGGGGCGTGAGACGCAAGAACGCAGGCCATGACGCCTGCTCCCCTTTCCCCCCTGCTCCGTGTCCTCGCCGGCGAGACCCTTGAGCGCCCGCCCGTTTGGTTCATGCGCCAGGCCGGCCGGTACCTTCCCGAATATAGGGCGGTGCGGGCGACAGCGCCCGACTTCATCGCCTTTTGCCATGACCCCGAGAAGGCCTCCGAGGTCACGCTCCAGCCCCTGCGCCGGTTTCCCTTCGACGCGGCCATCGTCTTTGCCGACATCCTGCTGATCCCCGGGGCGCTGGGCCAGAAGGTCTGGTTCGAGGCCGGCGAAGGGCCGAGGCTGGGTGAGCTGCCGTCCCTGGACAGCATGGCCGGAGAAATCGACGCCTCCACGAGCCGCCTGTCGGCCATCGGCCAGACCCTGTCGCTGGTCCGGGCCCAGCTGCCCGCCGACAAGACGCTCATCGGCTTTGCCGGGGCGCCCTGGACGGTCGGCAGCTACATGATCGAGGGCGGCTCCTCGGACCGCTCGAAGGCCCGCACCTTCGCCTATGAGCAGCCGCAGGCCATGGACCGGCTGATGGATATCCTGGCCGAGTCGACGGCCCGCTATCTGGCCATGCAGGAAGAGGCCGGCGCCCAGGTGCTGAAGATCTTCGAAAGCTGGTCGGAAGGCCTGCCGGAAGACCTCTTCCATCGCCTGGTCATCCGGCCGCACCAGATGATCCTGAAGCGGCTGAAGGAACTGGGCGTCACGGCCCCGGTCATCGGTTTTCCGCGCGGCTCGGCGGCCTACGCCGAGACCTATGCAACCGAAGTCGACGTCCAGTGCGTCGCCCTCGATACCGCCGCTCCGGCCGCGCTTGGGCAAAGCCTGCAGAAGCGCGTCGCCATCCAGGGGGCGCTCGATCCCCTGCTGCTGAGGGCCGGCGGACCGGAGCTCGACCGCCGCGTCGATCAACTTCTTCGACAATGGGGCGACGGCCGCTACATCTTCAATCTCGGCCACGGCATCCTGCCGGATACGCCGATCGCCCATGTCGAACGGGTTCTGAAGATGGTGACCGGCAAGTGAGCAAGCGGATTGCGGTTGTTCTGTTCAATCTCGGCGGACCCGATGGTCCGGACGCGGTCGAGCCCTTCCTGTTCAACCTGTTCAACGACAAGGCCATCATCGGCCTGCCGGGCATCATCCGCACGCCGCTGGCCCGGCTGATTTCGCGGCGCCGCGCGCCGATGGCCCAGGGCAACTACGCCCTGATGGGCGGCGGATCACCGTTGTTGCCGGAGACGATGAAACAGGCGGACGCCTTGCAGGATCTGCTCCGCGCCGCCCTGCCCGGTGACGAGGTGCGCTGTTTCATCGCCATGCGCTACTGGAAGCCGCTGACCGAACAGACGGCGGCCGAGGTCGCCGCCTTCGCGCCTGACGAAATCCTGCTTCTGCCCCTCTATCCGCAGTTCTCCACCACCACGACCGGCTCCTCGCTGAAAGCCTGGCGCGAGGCCTACAAGGGCCCGGGCCAGACCCGCACGGTCTGTTGCTGGCCGGCAGGGACGAGTTTCCTGGCCGCCCACGCCCGGCTGATCGAACAGGCCTTCGAGGCCGCCGGCCGGCCCGCCGGGGCCCGCCTGCTGTTCAGCGCCCACGGCCTGCCCGAGAAGATCATCAAGGCCGGCGACCCCTACCAGGCGCAGATCGAGGCCACCGCCGCCGGCGTCGCCGCCCGGCTGAAGGGGGACTGGGACTGGCGGGTCAGCTACCAGTCCCGGGTCGGGCCGATGAAATGGCTGGGCCCCAATACCGAGGACGAGATCCGCGCCGCCTCGAAAGAGGGCCGCCCCCTGGTCATCGTGCCGATCGCCTTCGTCTCCGAACACATCGAGACCCTGGTCGAACTCGACATCGAGTATGAAGAAGTGGCCAGGCACGAGGGCTGCCCGGCCTACATCCGCGCGCCGGCCCTGGGCGTCGATGCCGGATTCATGACCGGCCTGGCCGATGTGGCGGTCCGGGCGCTCAGCCGCGAGGGGCTGGACAGCGACGGCTCTTACCGCTGCTCCGGTTTCCGCAATTGTCCCCGCGCGGCCTGAGGCGCTAGAACATCGCCATGACCTTCCTCGCCGGACATTACGACCTGCTGCGCGGCCTGCACATTATCGCGGTCATCGCCTGGATGGCCGGGATGCTCTACCTGCCGAGGCTCTATGTCTATCACACCCGCGCCACCCGGGGCTCGGAGATGGACACGACCTTCCAGGAGATGGAGGTCAAGCTGCTGCGCATCATCATCAACCCGGCGATGGTCGCATCCTGGCTGTTCGGCATCCTGCTGATCGTCGCCAACGCCGGACTGCGCGGCGGCGACTGGTCCTGGCTCGGCGAGCCCTGGATCGTCATCAAGCTGATTGGCGTCGTCCTGATGTCGGGCTGGCACGGCTTCCTGGCCGGGGCGCGCAAGAAGTTCGCGGCCGGGACCAACACCCGCTCGGAAAAGTTCTGGCGGATGAGCAACGAACTGCCCTTCCTGCTGGCCATCGTCATGGTCCTGGCCGTCACCACCCAGTTCCTGAGCCGCTGATTTCGCCCCGCCCTTGCACCGGGCGCCGCGCGGTCCCACCTTGACGTCAGCGGAGCCCTGTGGTTCCCCTCACCGCGCTGCTTCGGCAGTCTCCTCTTTCCGGCCCATCCGCGTAAGCACGCCGACGACCAGCCGGACCCCCTGAACGAATTCCCATAGCCGCCGCCGTCACCGGCCCGGCGTTCAAGCTACCCAAGGGGCGCCATGCGTCCCGACACCACGAGTCTATGCATGTCTGAAGACACCCCCATCGAAAACGAAACCCCCGAGACCCCGGAAACCGACGCCGTCGAGGACGCCTCCGACATCGGTCATGATGCGGGCCACGAAGAAGGCCCCGACACCACCGCCGTCGCCGCCGGCCCCGAAGACGCCGTCAACGGCGACGAGGGCGACGACGAGCTGGCCGCCGTGGTGGCCGAGCTCGGCTTTACCCGCATGTCCCTTCAGCAACTGAAGGACACGCCGCCCGCCGACCTGCTGGCCCTGGCTGAAAAGCTGGAGGTCGAGAACGCCAACTCCATGCGCAAGCAGGACATGATGTTCTCGATCCTGAAGACCCTCGCCGAGGAAGGCGTGGAGATCTCCGGATCCGGCACCATGGAAGTGCTGTCCGACGGCTTCGGCTTCCTGCGCTCGCCGGAAGCCAACTACCTGCCGGGCCCCGACGACATCTACGTCTCGCCCTCGCAGATCCGCAAATTCGGCCTTCGCACCGGCGATTCCGTCGACGGCGGCGTCCGCGCCCCGCGTGAGGGCGAGCGTTACTTCGCCCTGGTCGACGTCAAGCAGATCAACTTCGAGCCGCCGGAAAACGTGCGGCACAAGGTTCACTTCGACAACCTGACGCCGCTTTATCCGGAGTCGCGGCTGAACATGGAACTGCCCGATCCGACCATCAAGGATCGCTCCGGCCGGGTCATCGACATCGTCGCCCCGCTCGGCAAGGGCCAGCGCTGCCTGATCGTCGCCCCGCCGCGGGTCGGCAAGACGGTGATGCTGCAGAACATCGCCAAATCGATCGAGACCAACCACCCCGAGTGCTACCTGATCGTTCTGTTGATCGACGAGCGGCCGGAAGAAGTCACCGACATGCAGCGCACGGTGAAGGGTGAGGTCATCGCCTCGACCTTCGACGAGCCGGCGACCCGCCACGTCCAGGTGGCCGAGATGGTCATCGAAAAGGCCAAGCGCCTGGTCGAGCACAAGCGTGACGTCGTCATCCTGCTGGACTCGGTCACCCGTCTGGGCCGCGCCTACAACACCACCGTCCCCAGCTCCGGCAAGGTGCTGACCGGCGGTGTCGACGCCAACGCCCTGCAGCGTCCCAAGCGCTTCTTCGGCGCGGCGCGGAACATCGAGGAAGGCGGCAGCCTGACCATCATCGCCACCGCCCTGATCGATACCGGCAGCCGGATGGACGAGGTCATCTTCGAAGAGTTCAAGGGCACCGGTAACTCGGAAATCATCCTCGACCGCAAGGTCGCGGACAAGCGCATCTTCCCGGCCATCGACGTGCTGAAATCCGGCACCCGCAAGGAAGAGCTGATCACCCCGAAGGACCAGCTGACCAAGACCTACATCCTGCGTCGCATCCTCAACCCCATGGGCAGCCAGGACGCCATCGAGTTCCTGCTCGACAAGCTGCGCCAGTCCAAGACCAACGGCGACTTCTTCCAGTCGATGAACACCTAAGGGCCCCGAACCGTTCTCCCTCCCCTTCATGGGGAGGGTGTCACGCGCTGCGTAACGGGTGGGGAAGTCAGATGAAGGGCGCCAATCGCAAAGGTTGGCGCCCTTTGCCGTTCTTGCCTCCTCTGCAGGCCTGGCCGCCTGTCGTTCCTCATATCGGGGACGTGGGCGAGGTTGTTGCCGCCACGACAGCCTTGCCTCCGCAGGCTTCCAGTCCATAATGTATCAAGCGATATAAAGTGAGTGCGGCATGGACCAGCCTATCCTGATCATCGGCGCCGGCATGGCCGGCCTGTTCACGGCCCTGGCGCTCGGAAGCCGTGGCCACGCCGTCACCCTCCTCGAGCGTGACCCGCCGCCGCCCGAGGGCGGGGCCGACGAGGCGTTCGACAGCTGGGCCCGCCGCGGCGTCGGCCATCTGCGTCACAGCCACGCCTTTCTCGCCCGCCTGCGCTCCATCGTCGTCGAGCGGCACCCGGCCCTGCACCAGCGCCTGCTCGCCGCCGGCTGCCAGGAGCTGAGCTTCGCCTCCGGCCTGCCGCCGGCGGCGGCGGCCCGCTACAAGCCCGAACCCGGTGACGAGACCCTCACCGTCCTGACAAGCCGCCGCACGACGCTTGAGCTGGTGCTGCGCCAGTACGTCACCGAACTGCCGGGCGTCACCCTGCGCAGCGGCGTCAACGTCTCGGGGCTGGCCGGTTCGGTGAAGGACGGGGCCTTCGTCTGCGACGGCCTCCAGCTCGACGACGGCGAGGTCCTGCCCGGCCTGGTGGTCGACGCGGCCGGCCGCTCCAGCCAGGCCTTCGACTGGCTGGCCGAGGCCGGCATCGAGGTCCCGGAGGAGGCCGAGGACGCCGGCATCCTCTACTACACCCGCCACTATCGCCTTCGACCCGGGATGGAGCCTCCCGAGCGGGGCGTCGTTCCGGGGGCCGGCGACCTGGGGTTCATCAAGTACGGGGTCTTCCCGGCAGACAACGGCTGCTTCTCGATCACCCTGGCCGTGCCGGAGATCGAGGAGGCCCTGCGCCGGGCGGTGATGAAGCCGGAAACCTTCGACGCCCTCTGCGCCCAGATGCCGGGCATCGCCCGCTGGACCGAGCCGACGCGGGCCGAACCGCTCGGCAAGGTTCACGGCATGGGCGACCTGCGCAGCCGCTGGCGCGACATGGCCCCGGGCGGCAAGCCGCTGGCCCTGAACCTGTTTCCGATCGGTGACGGGCTGGTGCGGACCAATCCGCTTTACGGCCGCGGCTGTTCCTTCGCTGCCGTCACCGGCGAGCTGATCGCCCAGGCGCTGGAAGGACAGACCGACCCGGTGGCTCGCGCGGTCGCTGTTTCCCAGACCATCCGCGCTGAACTGGGACCCTACTACGAGGACATGCGCACCCAGGACCGCGCCGCCATCCGCCGGGCCCGCAATGCCCTGAACGCCGCCTACCGTCCCGGCTTCAAGGCCCGGGCGGTGAAGAGCTTCACCGAAGACGCCATCACCATCGCCATCCGGCGTGACCCGGCCCTGCTGCGCGAGTTCATGCGCGGCTTCCACATGCTGGAAGACAGCCGCGCCTGGCTCAAGCGCCCGGCCAATGCGGTGAAGGTGCTGAGCGCCTGGGCGACGCCCCGGGCCATGAAGCGCGAGTGGTATCCGGCCAAGCTGGGCCCCGAGCGCCGGGAGATGCTGACCACCGTCGGGATTGATCCTCTGGAAGATCCGCGCCGGCTCGGCTTCGCCTGATCCCTACTCCCCGAACCCTTCGCCGGGCGTCAGAGGCGCCAGGCGGATGAGGCGGCTGTCTTCCACCCCGGCGGTGCGGTGCTTGACCACCTCGCGGTAGCCGGGGTCGGTGACCATGGCCAGGAAGGCGCCGGCGTTCGGATATTCGGCGATGAAGGCCAGGTCCCAGCGCTCGTCGGTCGGACCGGTGACCACCGTCTCCGGACGCCCGGCCCAGATCTGCTTGCCGCCGACCCGGGCGAACACCTCGGCGCTCTCGCGGCCATAGGCGCGGTAGGCTTCAAGGCCGGTCAGGCCCTTGCCGTGATCGGGGTGGTCGGCTGGATAGTCGGCCAGGGCCCTGACCCGGACCAGGTTCAGCATCTGGATCGAGGTGTCGCGCGGCAGGGCCTTGAAGGCGTTGAACTGGTCGCGGGTCGGGTCGATGTTTCCGGTCATTTGGTGCGTCCTTCGACACGCCCTCCTGCGGAGGGCTGCTCAGCATGACTAAACGAGAGAGCATTCCCGAAAGCTAGTCATGCTGAGCAGCGCCGCGAGGCGCGTGTCAAAGCACGCACCGGCGTAAACCTCAGTCCTTCAGGGGATTGGCGGCGTCGACCGCGTTGTAGGTCAGCGACAGGAAGACGTCCTCGAGGTCGGGGTCCTCGGTGGCGATGTCGCGAATGTGCAGGCCCTGGGCGCGCACGGCGGCCAGCACCTGCTCGACGCTCGACTGGCCGGTCTTGTAGGTCACCGAGAAGGCCCCGCCGGCCCGCAGTTTCGTCTCGAACCCGGTCAGCGACGGGGCATTGGCCACCGGCTCCTCGGGCGTCACCACCACGTTGCGGGTGTCCAGTCGCTTGAGCAGGGTGGCGGTCGGTTCGCTGGCCACCACCTCGCCCCGGTTGATGATGGCGATGCGGTCGCACAGCTCCTGGGCTTCTTCCAGATAGTGGGTGGTCAGGACGATGGTCACGCCCTGGCGGTTCAGCTCCAGCACATAGGCCCAGAGCTGCTTGCGCAGTTCGACGTCGACGCCGGCGGTCGGCTCATCGAGGATCAGCACCGGCGGGTTGTGGACCATGGCTTTCGCCACCATCAGCCGGCGCTTCATGCCGCCCGACAGCTGCCGCACATAGGCCTTGGCCTTGTCGGACAGACCCATGGCGGCCAGCAGTTCGGCCGTGCGCCGGTCGGCCTTCTTGACCCCGTACATGCCGGCCTGGGTCTCCAGCGACTCCTCGGGGGTGAAGAAGACGTCGGCGGCCAGTTCCTGCGGCACCACACCGATGGCGGCGCGGGCGTCGCGCGGTCGCTCGTCGATGTCGCGGTCCCAGATCCTGACCGTGCCCGAGGTCTTGCGGGTCAGCCCGGCCAGGATGTTGATGAAGGTCGACTTGCCCGCCCCGTTGGGCCCCAGCAGGCCGAAGATCGAACCCCGAGGCACCTGCAGGTCTATGCCGTTCAGGGCCCGCTTTTCCGGCGTGGTCTTGGTGGCGGCGTAGGTCTTGAAGACCCCTTTGGCCTCGATGGCGTAGTCGGGCAGGTCCATAGGCATCCGATCAGAATATTCGGCCCGAACGCGCAGGGTGCTTTTCCTCAGCCGGGCTTGGCTCTAGGTATGCTCCGAAGCGGCCCAAGCCAAGGCCGAGCCGACTATTCATTCGAGACACCGCATGGCCCGCAAAGCCCCCGCCACCCGCCCGACCAACACGGCCCCTGAAGCCGTAAGGGGGGACGCGCCCGCCATGGCCGCGCCCGAAACCATCACGGTGACCAGCCACCGCATCGCCTGTGACGGCGTCGGCGGGGCGCTCGGCCATCCGCGGGTCTGGCTGGAGATGGGCGCGGCCGGCTGGGTGGACTGCGGCTACTGCGACCGCC
>JANPKF010000673.1:0-2017 GCA_031425895.1 Caulobacteraceae bacterium
TGCACGGGCGTGACCGTTCAGCTTGGGAGGGGCGCCGCTACCCTCCCGGGTGGAGCCCTGGCGCTTCCCGGCCCGTGCGGGCGACGTATTCCGAGTAGCCGCCGCCGTACTGGTGGACGCCCTCGGGCGTCAGTTCCAGCACGCGATTGGAGAGGGCCGCCAGGAAGTGGCGGTCGTGGCTGACGAACAGCATGGTGCCTTCGAAGTCCGCCAGGGCGGCGACCAGCATCTGCTTGGTCACCATGTCGAGGTGGTTGGTGGGCTCGTCGAGCACCAGGAGGTTCGGCGGATCGAACAGCATCTTGGCCATGACCAGGCGCGCCTTCTCGCCGCCGGACAGCACGCGGCAGGGCTTTTCCACATCGTCGCCGGAGAAGCCGAAGCACCCCGCCAGGGTGCGCAACGACCCCTGGCCCGCCTGCGGGAAGGCGCGGTCGAGGGATTCGAAGATGGTCTCGTCGCCCTCCAGCAGGTCCATCGAATGCTGGGCGAAATAGCCCATCCGCACCCCGGCCCCGATGTTGACCACGCCCTTGTCCGGCGTCGTGGCCCCGGCCACCAGCTTCAGCAGGGTCGACTTGCCGGCCCCGTTGGCGCCCAGCACGCACCAGCGCTCCTTGCGGCGGACCAGGAAGTCGAGGTCCTCATAGATGGGCTGTGCGCCATAGCCCTTGTGCACGCCCTTGAGGCTGATGACGTCGTCGCCCGAGCGGGGCGGGCTGCGGAATTCGAAGGCCACCGACTGGCGGCGGCGGGGGGCCTCGACGCGTTCGATCTTGTCGAGCTTCTTGACCCGGCTCTGCACCTGGGCGGCGTGGCTGGCCCGCGCCTTGAACTTCTCGATGAACTTGATTTCCTTGGCCAGCATGGCCTGCTGGCGCTCGTACTGGGCCTGGCGCTGGGCTTCGCCGAGGGCCCGCTGGCCGTCGTAGAAGTCGAGGTCGCCCGAGTAGGTGATCAGTTGGCCGGCATCGATCTCCACCACCTTGCCGATGATGCGGTTCATGAAGGCGCGGTCGTGCGAGGTCATCAGCAGGGCGCCGTCGTAGTTCTTCAGGAACGCCTCCAGCCAGATCAGGCTTTCCAGGTCCAGGTGGTTGCTGGGCTCGTCCAGCAGCATGGCGTCGGGCCGCATCAGCAGGATCCGGGCCAGGGCCACGCGCATCTTCCAGCCGCCGGACAGCAGGCCGACGTCGCCGTCCATCCGCTCCTGGCTGAAGCTGAGGCCGGCCAGAACCTCGCGAGCCCGCGCCTCGATCGCATAGCCGTCAAGCGCCTGGAAGCGCTCCTGCACCTCGCCGTAGCGGTCCATGACGGCGTCCAGCTGGTCGGCCTTGTCCGGATCGACCATGTCGGCTTCCAGGCTGGCCATCTCGGCGGCCAGGGCGCTGACCGGACCGACCCCGTCCATCACCGCGGCGACGGCGGTCTGGCCCGACATCTCGCCGACGTCCTGGCTGAAGTAGCCGATGGTCATGCCGGGATCGATGACGACCAGGCCGTCGTCGGGCGCCTCCTGGCCGGTGACCATGCGGAACAGGGTGGTCTTGCCGGCGCCGTTGGGGCCGACGAGGCCGACCTTCTCGCCCTTCAGCACGCCCATCGAGGCTTCGATGAAGAGGAGCTGGTGGCCGTTCTGCTTGGTGATGTTGTCGAGGCGGATCATGGGGCGGGCTGGTAGCGCGAGGGGCGGGCGAGCGCCAGAGGCGGGCGCGGGCGCTGGCCGGTTATCGAAGCGGCGGACCATTATACCCCGGGCTACAAAAACAGGCGGCGTCTTTCCGGGGGGGCGGACGAGGCGGCGAAAGCCCGGCGGGCGTGGGTTTGGGCGTGGGCCGGGAGCCTGTGAATGTAGCCCGGGGCGTAGGTCGCCCTGTAGGTCGATTGCCGGCAAATGTCGGTCGAAAGAGCGTCGGTGCGGGCTACGCCGGCGCCGCAGCCCGGGCGAGCGGGGTGAAAAGGCCGCTCCGGGACGATGAATATGTCTAGACATATTGCCAGAACGCCCGGCGGGCGG
>JANPKF010000674.1:0-9150 GCA_031425895.1 Caulobacteraceae bacterium
GCAGATCTGCGCTGCAAGCGCCGTCAGATCGTCGAAGGGCGCTTCCGACTCAGTGTCCAGAATCCGGTAGCTTTCCAGCGCGTTGAGCCGGCGGACTTCCTGGTGGTCATCGATCATGCGGCCTCAAAACGCGTGTCTACGAAGCGTTACAATACGCGGGGCCGCCCGAAGTTGCGTGTCAGGGTTCCGACAATGGAACGAATCGAAGCCTAGGCGCTGACCAGGAAAGACAGTTGCCGGCCACCGTCAGCGTCGGCCTGGGCCAGTTCGCGGTCAGTCAGGCGGGTGGGGTAGTCACCGGTGAAATAGTGGTCGGTGAACTGCGGGTTGGCCGGATCCCTCGGGCCCACGCCGAGCGCCTCGTAGAGCCCCTCGACGCTCAGGAAACCAAGGCTGTCGACCTCCAGGAACCTGGCCATTTCCTCGAGCGACTTGGTCGCTGCCAACAGCTTGTCCCGCTCGGGCATATCGATGCCGTAGAAGTCGGGCCACTTGATCGGCGGTGATGCGGATCTCAGGTGCACTTCCGTCGCGCCCGCCTCGCGGACCATGCGGACGATCTTGCGGCTGGTGGTGCCGCGGACGATCGAATCGTCGATCAGCACCACCCGCTTGCCTTCAAGGACGGCGCGGTTGGGGCTGTGCTTCATGCGCACGCCCAGCTCTCGCACGCCCTGCGTGGGCTGGATGAAGGTCCGCCCGACATAGTGGTTGCGGATGATCCCCATCTCGAAGGGCAGGCCGCTCTCTTGCGCGTAACCGATGGCGGCCGGCACCCCACTGTCGGGCACCGGCACCACAACGTCGGCCTCAGGCCCGCTTTCGATGGCCAGGCGGGCCCCCATCTTCTTGCGCACGTCATAGACCGAGCGGCCGTCGACGACGCTGTCGGGGCGGGCGAAGTAGACCAGCTCAAAGACGCAAGGGCGGGCGCGCAGGGCCGGGAAGGGGCGCAGGCTCTCGATGCCCGTGTCGTCGATGATCACCATCTCGCCGTGGGCGATATCGCGCACGAAACGGGCGCCGATCATGTCCAGCGCGCAGGTCTCCGACGCCAGCACTGGCTTACCTTCCAGGTCGCCGAGCACCAGGGGGCGGATACCGAGCGGATCGCGCACGCCGATGAGCTTCTTGTTGGTCAGCGCAATCAGGGCGTAGCCGCCTTCGATCTGGCTGATGGCGTCGATGAACCTGTCCACGAAGCGGGCCTTTCGCGACCGCGCCAGCAGATGGAGGATCACTTCGGAGTCGCTGGTCGACTGGAAGATGGCCCCGTCGCTGACCAGCCGGTCGCGCAGGGTGTGGAAATTGGTGAGGTTGCCGTTGTGGGCCAGAGCGACGCCGCCGGCCTCCAGATCGGCGAACATCGGCTGCACATTGCGGAAGGCGCTGCCGCCCGCCGTCGAGTAGCGGGTGTGGCCGATGGCGGCCTTGCCGGGCAGCCGTTCAACCAGATCCTGGCCCGTGAACGCGTCGCCGACCCGGCCCACATGGCGCTCGGTGTGGAAGCGTTCACCGTCGAAGGCGGCGATGCCGCAGGCTTCCTGGCCCCGGTGCTGCAGGGCGTGCAGACCGAGCGCCGCGACGGCGGAAGCCTCGGCCACGCCGTAGACGCCGAACACGCCGCACTCGAGGCGCAGCTGGTCATCGTCCGGGTCGCGGTGGTCGGCGGGGTTCCAGACGCCGAAAGACTTGAGGGCAGAGTTGGTCATCGGCTCTTCTCCACGGCGTCGTCCATCGCCTTGCGTTCGGCGTCGCTATAGCCTGCTCCGTCGCGGACCGCATCCTCAACAACCGGGGCGACCTTGCCCGCGGCTGCAAAGGCGCCGGGTGCGAAGGCTTTCAGCACCTTTCCGGCGGCAGCGGTCAGCGGATAGATTTTGGCCTCGCTGACCCACCTGGGCGGGCCGTTCTCGCCCCCGGCCATCTGCACCAACAGGGTGAAGGCGCCCAGGATCACCAGGGCGCGGATGAGACCGAATGCCGCGCCGATCAGCCGGTCGAGCGTGCCCAGCGCGCCGGCGCTCTGCACCCGGCTGGTGATCAACCCGGCGAGGATCTTGAGAACGAGGAAGACGATGACGAAGACGATCAGCAGGGCCGCGGTCACGGCCGCCCAGTCGGGGCTCATCATGCCGCGCAGCACCGGGGCGCTGAACCTCAGGGCCAGGATGGCGATCAGGACGGAGACGATGAACGCCAGCATCCCGGTCAGTTCCTTGGTGGCCCCGCGCATGAAGGCGGTGAGACCGCTGATGATCAGCAGCAGGCCGGCAAGGACGTCGAACAGGGTCACGGCGTGGTCCATCTCTGCTGGCCGATGCGGTCGATGGCCTCGGCCAGCCGGGAGACACCCGTAACCGGCAGCGAGTCGCCGGCCCCGTTGGGGGCGAGCGCGCGGCCGAAGCCCAGCTTTGCCGCTTCCTTCAGGCGCGATTCCATGCGGCCCACGGGCCTCACGTCGCCGGAAAGGCTGATTTCGCCAAACACCACGCAGTCCTGGGGCAGGGGTTCATCCAGTGCGGAGGAGGCCAAGGCCGCGGCCGCGGCCAGGTCGGCCGCCGGTTCGGTGATCCTCAGCCCCCCGGCGACGTTCAGATAGACGTCCCGGTTGCCAAAACCAAGGCCACATCGCGACTCAAGTACGGCCAGCACCATGGCCAGCCGCCCGCCGTCCCATCCAACCACCGCCCGGCGCGGATTGCCTCCGGAGCTCGGCGCCACCAGGGCCTGGAACTCGACCAGCACCGGCCGGCTGCCCTCGATGCCGGCGAACACCGCCGCACCGGCCGAGCGCTCGGCCCCGTCGTGCAGGAACAGGGCGGACGGGTTCTTGACCTCGGTCAGGCCGATGTCGCCCATCTCGAAGACGCCGATCTCGTCAGTGGCCCCGAACCGGTTCTTGGCCCCGCGCAGCACCCGGAAGGGATAGCCCCGCTCGCCCTCGAAGCTCAGCACCGCATCGACCAGATGCTCGACCACGCGTGGTCCGGCGATCTGCCCGTCCTTGGTGACGTGGCCGACGAGGATGACCGCCACCCCCTTCTTCTTGGCGAATCGCACCAGTTCCTGGGCGCAGGAGCGCACCTGGGTCACCGAACCGGGGCCCGCCTCATGGGCGTCGGACCACATGGTCTGGATGGAATCGATGACCACCAGATCGAAAGGCTCCTTTTTCAGCCCCTCGAGGATGTCGCGCAGCGAGGTTTCGGCCGCCAGCTTGACCGGCGCCTGAGCCAGTCCCATCCGGCCAGCCCGACTGCGGATCTGCTCGACCGCCTCTTCGCCGGAGATGTAGGCGCATCGCGCGCCCCGCAGAGAGGCCTGAGCCACCACCTGCAGCAGCAGGGTCGATTTCCCAACCCCCGGATCGCCGCCGACCAGGATGGCCGATCCCGGCACCACGCCGCCGCCGCAGACCCGGTCGAATTCGTCGACTCCGGTGATGATGCGCGGCGGGGAGGGGGTATCGCTCTCCAGTCCTTCGAAGGTCAGTCCGCCGCGCCGGCTGCTCTTCGAGGGCGCGAGCGCGCCGGGTAGTTTGCTGGTCAACTCCTCGACCAGGCTGTTCCAGGTCCCGCAGGCCGGACACTGCCCCTGCCACTTGGGCGAGACCCCACCGCAGGACTGGCAGACATAGAGGGCGCCGTCGCGGGCCATGGCGTTTCCGATTCGGGATCGTGGAAGAATAGCGCGTCCTGCGCCTGGGGGCCGACCCTAACAAATGTTCCCGTTTCGTTCAACGTCGTAGGCCCGCGAGGGGGTCCCCCCCTCCCAAGCGCATCGAAGGGCGCTATCCGTTACGCCCAAAGGCCTGGCGACCACCCGGCGCCTTCTCGAACACGGTTTCTTAAGTGGTCGGGGTATCAACTTCCACCTGTGTTGGGGGTCTCCGGAATGGACAGCCTGAACCCAGGCTCCGTAAATGCGGAGGCGCCCGCCGTGAGCGGATGCGCCTTTGACGCGGCGACTCTCGATTTCCTGTTTCCCTGCCGTTTCGAGGTCCGCGAGGACCTGTCGATCCATGCGCCCGCCCCGCGACTGCTGGCGCTCGCACCGCGCATAGATGGCGCGCTGCTGACCGAGACCTTCATCGTCGAAGCCGCGGGCCATATCGCCGGCTTCGCCGATCTGGCGCCTCTCGACCGCACGCCTGTCATCCTCCACGCCCGTGCCGACGCCGGCCTCAGGCTGCGCGGCGCCATCTCCATCCAGCCGGACGGCAGGGCGATGTTCCTGACCGCCCAGGCGGCCTGCGAAGAGCAGATGGCGACCGGCCTCGATCCGGCGAACGTGTCCCCCCTCGACAGCGCGGCTGACATGCCAGCCGCCCTTCGGGCCCAGGCGGAAGCCACTCTCGAGGCCGAAACAGTGATCGCCGCCCAGGCCAGGGCCCGGGACGAGGCCCTCGTCAGAGAGGAGTTCTTCGACGCGATCGTGCAGATGCTGCCCGCCATCCTGATGGTCAAGGACGCCCGCGACGGCCGCTATGTTCTGGTCAACCGCGCCGCCGAGGAGATGCTTGGCGTCCAGGCCGCCGCCCTGCTGGGCCGCAACGTTCACGAACTCTTCCCGCCCGAAGAGGCGAAGGCCTTCTCCGATGAGGATCAGGCGGTCATCGCGTCTGGCCAGATGACCGTCGTCGAGGAAGAGACCGTCACGACCTCCGCCCGCGGCAAGCGCATCTTCACCACCAAGAAGGTCGCCACCTATGGCGAGGAGGGCGCCCGCCACATCGTCACCGTTGGCGAGGACGTCACCGAGCGCATCGAGATCCGGGAGGCCCTGCATACGGCCCTCACCGCTGCCGAAGAGGCGGCCCTCTCCAAGAGCGTCTTCCTGGCCAACATGAGCCACGAGATCAGGACGCCGCTGAACGGCATCGTCGCCATCGCCGACATCCTGCAGCGCGAAGACCTGCTGCCTCGCGTCCGCGACATGGTGAACATCATCAGCGCCTCCGGCGAGACGCTGGAGCGCCTGCTCAGCGACATCCTCGACCAGGCCCGCATCGAGAGCGGCCAGATCACCGTCGAGGCCGCGCCCTTCCACCTCGGCGACATGGTCCGCGCCACCGCCGCGCTCGGCGAGCTCAAGGCCAGCGAGAAGGGCGTCGCCCTGAACATCGACCTCTCGCCGGAAGTCGATGTCGGCGTCGAGGGCGACATGGTCCGCGTCCGCCAGATCCTGACCAACCTGGTCAGCAACGCCGTCAAGTTCACCGAGGCCGGCGAGGTCAAGATCACCGGCTACCGCTGCGCCGAGGGCCGGGTGCGCTTCGAGGTGCGCGACACCGGCGAGGGCTTCGACGAGGCTACCCGGGAACGGATCTTCGGCCGCTTCCAGCAGGCCGACAACACCATCACACGCAAGTACGGCGGCACGGGCCTGGGCCTCGCCATCTCGCGCGAGCTGGCGGCGCTGATGGGCGGTCACCTCGACTGCGAAGGCCGTCCGGGCGAAGGCGCCACCTTCTGGTTCGAGCTGCCGCTGCCGCAGGTCGAGGACATCCATGTGCCGATGGCTATGCAGGCCCGGGCCGAGGCTCCGCCGCAGATGCGCATCCTGGTCGCTGACGACCATCCGACCAACCGCCGGGTGATCGAGCTGATGCTGGCCGGCTCAGCCGACGTCTCCTGCGTCGAGAACGGCCAGGAGGCGCTCGACGCGCTCGCCGCCGACGACTTCGATCTTGTGCTGATGGACATGCAGATGCCGGTCATGGACGGCCTCACCGCCATCCGGCATCAGCGGGCCCGCGAGGCCTCCGGCCAGGCCAGCAGCGCCGGTCGCCTGCCGATCATCATGCTGACCGCCAACGCCCTGCCCGAACATGTCTCGGCCAGCCTCGCCGCCGGCGCCGACCGCCACCTCGACAAGCCGATCACGGCGGCGACCCTGTTCGCGGCCCTGACGGACGTCCTCTCGGCCAAGGCTGCCTGAGCCTGCGCTAGCTTTCGCCCAGCCAACGCCGCCGGGATCGACGTCCCATCCGCACCAGGAACTCATAAGCCGAAGCCCCGGCCGCCTTCGCCGCCTCGTCCAGCAACAGATTGGGCCCGATCAGCTCGACCATGTCGCCGGCCGCCGCACCTGCCCCGGTGACGTCCACCGCGATCAGGTCCATCGACACCCGGCCCAGCAACCGCCGCCGCTGGCCGCCGAACCAGGCCCCGCCGCCCGGCGCCGATGCCCGCAGGTAGCCGTCGGCATAGCCGGCCGAGACGATGGCCACCCTCAACGGCTCACCGGCGACGAAAGCGGCGCCGTAGCCGACGCTGTCGCCTTCCGGCACGTCGCGAATCTGCAGGATGGGCGCTTCCAGGGTGGCGACCGTGGCAAGGCGCGGCTCGTGCCCGTCATGCGGGCCGCCGCCGTAGAGGCTGACCCCCGGACGGACCTGATCAAAGTGATAGTCGCGGCCCAGGAATACGCCACCCGAACTGGCCAGGCTGGCGCGGGCCTTGGGGAACAGACCGCGGACGGCGGTGAAACGCTGCAGCTGCTTGTTGTTGAGCGGATGGCCGGGCTGGGCGGCGCAGGCCAGGTGACTGAGCAGGAGATCGATCCGAAGACCGCTCGTCGCCGCCACTTCGGCGGCCTCGGCTAGGGTCAGGCCCAGTCGGTTCATGCCGGTGTCGACGTGCAGGGCGCAGGGACCGGCGGCGGCCCAGGCGGCGATCTGTTCGCCGCTGTTGAGGACCGGAACCAAGCCCGAGGCTTTAAGTCGCCCCGCCGCCCCGGCCGGGCAGCCGTCGAACACCAGGATCGTGGCCGCCCGGTCGCCGAGCGCCCGACGCAGGGCCTCGCCCTCGGCCAGGCGGGCGACATAGAAGGTCCGCGCCCCCTCGGTCCACAGCCGCAAGGCCGTCTGGCTGGCCCCCATGCCATAGCCGTCGGCCTTGACCACCGGCGCGGCCTCGGCCCCGCCGGCCATGTCGCGCAGCAGGCGATAGTTGGCCGCGACGGCGTCCAGGTCGATGGTCAGGCGGGCGGCGTCGGCGGGCATTGGTTGGGCCGTAGGGGCTGAGCCCATGTATCGTCAAGCGCCGAGGCGCGCGGGCGTCGCTACCTCAATGAATGAGGATCGAAATCAGGCGACCTGCGCCGTCAGGCCGCCCTGCCGGATCGGCAGGCTGAAGCTGACCGTGGTGCCTTCGCCCGGCGCGGAGTCCATTTCCAGCGAGCCCTCGTGCAGTTCCACCAGGCTCTTGGTCAGGGCCAGGCCCAGACCGGTGCCCTGGGTCGTCTTGGAATGCTGGCTTTCGACCTGTTCGAACGGCTGCGCCAGGCGCGCCAGGTCGTCCCTGGAGATGCCGATGCCGGTGTCGGTGACCGAGACCCGGATCCGCTCACCCAGCACATCGCGCCGCGGCTCGGCTCGCACCGTCACGCGGCCGCCGCGGGGCGTGAACTTGATGGCGTTGGACAGCAGGTTCAGAAGCACCTGCTTGATGGCCCGATAGTCGCCCTCGACTTCCGGCAGGTGCGGGAACTCGATGCCCAGATCGAGCCCGGCCGCCTCGGCCCGGTTGCGGACCAGGCGGACGGCGTCCTCGGTGACGTCCTCCAGGCTGATCGGCTCGAACTTGAGGTTCATCTTGCCGGCCTCAATCTTCGACATGTCGAGGATGTCGTTGATCAGGGCCAGCAGGTGCTGGCCGCTGTTGTGGATGTCGTTGGCGTAGTCCTTGTAGCGGGCGTCGCCCATCGGCCCGTACATCTCCGCCACCATGATCTCGGAGAAGCCGTTGATGGCGTTCAGCGGCGTGCGCAGCTCGTGACTCATGTTGGCCAGGAACTCGGACTTGGCGCGGTTGGCCCCCTCGGCGCGGACCTTCTCGGTCTCGTACTTGCGAGCCAACTCGGCCAGCTGTTCCTGGCTGCGTTCCAGGCCGGCGACGGCGTTCTGCAGCTGCTCCTCGTTGAGGCGTCGGGCCTCCTCCTGCAGCTTGACCGCCGTGATGTCGGCGGCGGTCATGACGAGGCCGCCTTCGGCCGTGCGGCGCTCACTGATCTGCACCCAGCGCCCATCGCTGAGCTCGGCTTCTCGCTCGCCCTTGTTCCCGTGCGGCGAGGGATGTTCCTGCTTGATCGCCAGCTGGGCGAAGCGGTTGACCTGATCGCGAGCGGCGCCGGGTTTGAGCAGGCGCGGCTCGAGGTTGAAGGTCGAGCGATAGTTGCGGTTACAGAGCAGCAGCCGGCCGTTCCTGTCCCACAGGACAAAGGCCTCGGAGACGCTCTCGATAGCGTCGCGCAGGCGGTTTTCGGCCGCCTGGGCGCGGGCCTGGGCGATGCGTTCTTCAGTGACATCGAGCGCCACGCCGATGATGCGGCTGTGCTCCTGGACGGCCGGACCGGCGGCGCCCTGGCCGCGGGCGTCGATCCACAGGGAGCGGCGACCATCGGCGCCCGGGACCCGGAAGGAAACGTCGAAGGCGCCATAGGCGGCGGCGTGGGCAAGAGCCTGGCGGACCCGTTCGCGGTGATCGGGGGCGACGCGTTCCAGGACGTCCTGGCCGCTGGCCACTCCGGCCCCGCCCCAGCCGAACATGACGCCGGTGACCTCGGACATGAACACCCGGTCGTGCTCCAGGTCCCATTCCCAGATGCCACAGCGGGCGGCCTCGACGGCCAGGCGGAATCGTTCCTCGCTGGCCACCATGGCCAGCTGGGCGGCCTGGGTGCGGCGGCTCTGCATCAGCAGCAGAAGGGCCAGCGCTATACCGACCGCCAGAGGCACCAGCAGGGATACCAGGCCGTCCATCCGCTCGGCGTCGACGCTCATGATGCCATCGACCTTGTCAGCCGCCACCGCCAGAAGGCTGCCGTCGCCGACCGGGCGCACGGCGACGTCCAGCGCCTTGCCGTCCGACGACTGGCCGCGCATCAGCACGTCCGTGCGCAAGTCCTTCACCTGCAGGCCAAAGCCGTCCTTCAGCGTCGGGGCGCCTAGCGCGCCCGGTCCGACGGCGGCGATCACGCGGCCATCCACGAAGGCCAGGGCTGAAACCCGGGTTAGTCCGGTCCCTGCGACGCGTGCAGGGTCGGAGGCGATGATCAGCCAGGCCTTGCCGCCCGGCGTCGTCTGGGCGCGGCCGATGTAGAGGCGACTGCGGTCACCGGGCGCGGAGCCGGTCCAGGTCGCAC
>JANPKF010000675.1:0-3127 GCA_031425895.1 Caulobacteraceae bacterium
GATGGATATGTCGCCTGGTATGTGTCAGCGGCCGTGGCCAGCGGGCCGAACGCCGGCATCCATGAGAGCCGGGGATCACGGGCCCGTCCGGCCACGCTGGGCCGGCTGATGGACGAGGACGACGGCGCGGCGGTGACCCTGTCATTCGGTCCGCGGCGCTTCATCGGCCAGTTCGCCGACGGCCGGCTGACCGGCGCGGTCTTCAGGACCGGGCCCTACAACCGCCAGATCCGCCACGTCTTCGTGCTGATGCTGGAGAACCGCTCGTTCGACCAGATCCTCGGCTGGTCGGGGCACACCGGCCCCAGCGCCCAGGGCGGAGCCCAGGTCGCAGTGACCGGCCCGCCTGCCGGGAACAAGAACAGCTACACGAACGACCAGGGCCGGAACATCAGCGTTCCCGTCTCCATGGTGTCTCCCAACCAGATGCACCTGTCGGCCGATCCGGGGCACGAATTTCCCGACGTCCTGGAACAGCTTTGCGGGGCCGGAGCCCAGCTCGGCCCGCACGGCGAATACCCGGCCATGACCGCCACGGGCTTCGCAACCAGCTACGCCAAGGCCCTGGCCAAGATCGGGGTCGATGTCTCCGGAAACATCAACCAGATCATGTCCGGCGTCGGCCCCAACCCCGCGCCTCTGGTCCTGCAGCAGCTGATGAACAGCTACGCCGTCTGCGACAACTGGTTCAGCGCCGTTCCAGGTCCGACCTGGCCCAACCGCTTCTTCGCCATGGCCGGCACCTCGGCCGGGCTGGAGGTGTCGCCGAACAAGGGCCAGCTGTTCGCCTCGGAATACCTGCGCGGCTTCACCCTGGGCAACGGCCCGATCTTCACGGCCCTGCGCCGCAAGGGACTCTCCTACCGAATCTACAAGGATTACAACAACCTGTTCGCGGACAATCCGGCCGGCACGTTTGGCATGGGCTGGCAGACGATCGCCGCCGGCGTCACCGGCATTCACCGCAGCGAGGTGCAGGTCTTCGACACGTTCGCCGAGGACCTGCAGGGCGCCTATCCCCACCAGTTCACCTTCATCGAGCCCAACTACGGCGACTCCGGCGGCGACACCTACCAGGGCGGCTCCTCGCAGCACCCGATGGACGGCCTGCTGGGCGGCGAGCGGCTGATCAAGGCGACCTATGAGGCGATCCGCAATTCGCCCCTTTGGGAACACAGCCTGTTGATCATCACCTATGACGAGACCGGCGGCACCTACGACCACGTCCTGCCGCCGGCCACTGTCGCCCCGGACGCCCTGCGCACCTACAGCAAGACCACCTTCGACTTCAAAACCATGGGACCTCGGGTGCCGGCCGTCATCGTCTCGCCCTGGGTGACCCAGGGGATGATCGACAAGCGGCAGTACGACCACACCTCGATCATCTCCACCACCATGGCGCTGTTCGGCGGCGGCGATCACCTGACCGCCCGCGACCAGGCCGCCGCCACCCTGCTGGACCTCATGCGCGAGCCCATTCCCCGGCCAGGCGCCAGCTGTCCGACGACCGTTACTGTCCCGGACATGCCGCCGACCCGCCGGTCCGCCGAGGCCCTGACGCTGGCCGTCGCCCCGTCCGACCCGCTGCCCGACGCCGGGACGATCATCGCCTTCCTGGGGCTGGCGGCCCAGATCGACTTCGGCCTCAGCGACGGGTCCGACGGCGCCGCGGCGGCGATCGGCGCGCGCCTGGGCAGGCTGAACACCTACGCCGACGCCACCGCCTACATCACCGACGTCTACCGCCGCGACTCGGCCGACGCCCGCGCCGGCGACCTGATCGACGATGTCCTGACCGGTGAGGCCTCCGACGCCGACCGCAGCGCGGCCGCCGGCCAGATGAGCCTCAGCCTCGCCGACCTGGACCGCCTTCGCGCCCAGGCCATGGCCGCAGGCCTGATGCGCCGCCTGCCGCCGCCCGGCCCGGACCGCACCCGCATCCGCCAGCAGATCGAGGCCTTCGAGTTCGCCGGCACCGAGCTGGGCGACGATGACGACTACGGCTTCTACGTCCCGCCCGGGACCAGCGCCTTGCTGCGGCTGTGGTCATAGCGCGCAGGCCGCGAGTCTTCACCACCGCTTAACGCCATCGGCCCAGAATCGGCAGCCTGTAACCCGGTTCGGATCTTCCCCCCTTGCGCAGTCTCATTGCCGCCGTCGAGCGTATCGAGCCCCTGACCGTCTACGGTCGGGTGGCGGCCGTGAACGGGCTGCTGATCGAGGCCCGTGGCGGACTCTCCCACCTGGCTATCGGGGCCCGGGCGGAGATCACCCGCCGCGCCGCCACGCCGCTGGCCGCCGAGGTGGTCGGGTTCCGTGACAGCCGCGCCCTGCTGATGCCCTTCGGTCCGGTCGAGGGCGTCGCGCCCGGGGCCGAGATCCGTATCCAGCCGGACGGCGCCTCGGTGCGTCCCAGCAAGGCCTGGCTTGGCCGGATCGTCGACGCTTTCGGCGAACCGATAGACGGCAAGGGCCCCCTGCCCCAGGGCGAGTCCAGCTACCCCCTGCGCGCCTCTCCCCCCGCCGCCCACGCCCGTGGGCGGGTCGGCGAGCGGCTCGACCTCGGCGTCCGCGCCATGAACGTCTTCACCACCACCTGCCGGGGCCAGCGGCTGGGCATCTTCGCCGGGTCCGGCGTCGGCAAGTCGGTGCTGCTCTCCATGCTGGCCCGCCAGGCCGACTGTGACGCCGTCGTCGTCGGGCTGATCGGCGAACGGGGCCGGGAAGTGCGCGAGTTCATCGAGGAGACCCTCGGCGAAGAGGGTCTCAAGCGCGCCGTCGTCATCGTCGCCACCAGCGACGAGCCGGCCCTCAAGCGCCGGCAGGCCGCCTACATGACCCTGGCGGTCGCCGAAGCCCTGCGCGACCAGGATCTGGAAGTCCTCTGCCTGATGGACAGCGTCACCCGCTTCGCCATGGCGCAGCGCGAGATCGGTCTCGCAGCCGGGGAGCCGCCGACCACCAAGGGCTACACGCCGACCGTCTTCACCGAACTGCCGAAACTGCTGGAGCGGGCCGGTCCCGGGCCGATCCGGCCGGACGGCACCACGGCGGGACCAATCACCGGTCTGTTCACCGTGCTGGTCGACGGGGACGATCACAACGAGCCGATCGCCGACGCCGTGCG
>JANPKF010000676.1:0-3119 GCA_031425895.1 Caulobacteraceae bacterium
GGCGTCGACGGCGACGACGAATTCGCGGTCGTAGCGCGCCTGGCGGGCCGGGTCCGCGTCGGCTTCCCAGGTTGCCTGCAGCAGAATCCAGGCCGTATCGTCCGAGTTTGGCGACAGCCGCTTTTCCAGCCAGGCGGCGCGGTAATAGGGCGTGTCCCGGCCCTCGACGAGCGCCCGGTACTCAGGTCCGGCGATCAACGCCTTCAGGCTGGCCTTCTCGGGATCAGTGAAGTCCCGGTACATGACCAGCCCGTTCCCTGGGCAGACCGGCAAGGGCATCGGGAAGGTCCAGCTGCCGTAGGGCTTGCCGTCGGGCCGGGCGCCCCAGGTGCTGTAGCTGGCTGTCTCTGTATGCGTGAACCGCTCGCCGCCAACGGCGCAAGTCATCTTCACCGGGACCGGCATGCCCGCCTGCACGGCCGGCGCGGAAATCAGCAGGGACAGCAGAGCAAGGGTTGCGATGCGCATGGAGGCCTCCCGTTGGAGGCTCCAGACTGCAACAGATTACATTTGTCGTCTACAGGATAGTTCAGGCTTCGCAGACGGCCTTGATCTCGGCCCGCAGCTCCGGAAGCCCATCGCCCTTTTCGGCCGATGTCGCGATCACCCGCGGAAACGCCGCCGGGCGCTTGGCGATCTGGCCCTGCGTCTTCACCACCAGGGCCGCCGCCTCATGCGGCTTGATCTTGTCGGCCTTGGTCAGGACGATCTGGTAGCTGACCGCCGACAGGTCGAGCGCGTCGAGCGCCTCCTTGTCGACGTCCTTCAGCCCGTGGCGGGCGTCGATCAGCAGGTACACGCGCTTCAGGTTCGGCCGGCCGCGCAGGTACTGGCGCCCCAGGTCCTGGAACTTGTTGGCGGTCGAGCGCGACACCCGGGCAAAACCATAGCCCGGCAGGTCGACCAGACGGATCTTGTCGGCCAGGACGAAGAAGTTGATCTCCCGCGTCCGGCCCGGCTCGTTGGAGGCCCGGGCCAGCTTCTTGTGCCCGACCAGGCCGTTGATCAGGCTGGACTTGCCGACGTTGGAGCGGCCCGCGAAACAGACCTCCGGCAGGTCCGGGTCCGGCAGGCCGTCCATCTTCACCGCCCCCATCATGAACGTGGCCTGGCCGGCGAACAGAACGCGCGCCGCCTCCAGTTCCTCGTCCGAAAATTGGGGGGTGTCGGTCATCAGGCCGCCTTCGCCCTGAACCGGTTGATGAAGTCGTCGATCGGGTTATCGACCTTCAGGCGGTGCATGATGATGTACTGCTGGAAGATCGAAAGGACGTTCGAGAAGGTCCAGTAGATGATCAGGCCGACCGCGAAGGGGGCCATAATGAAGGTGAACAGGATCGGCATCAGCTGGAAGATGCGCTGCTGCATGGGATCGGGCGCCGGCGGGTTCATCGCCGTCGTCAGCCACATGGTGAAGCCGTAGAACAGCACGCAGACGCCCAGGCCCAGCGCGCCGGCGCCGAAGCCCAGCGCCGTCGGATGCGTGGTCAGCAGGCCGCCGACCAGCGGCAGCGCGCCCGGATCGTAGGGCAGCAGGCCAAACAGGTTCCAGATGTTGGTCGGGTCCCGCGCCGACAGGTCCTTCACGAAGCCGAAGAACGGCGCATGGCGCATTTCGATGGTCACCGACAGCACCTTGTAGAAGGCCAGGAAGACCGGGATCTGCAGGAACAGCGGCAGGCAGCCGGCGACCGGATTGACCTTCTCGCGCTGGTACAGGGCCATGGTCTCGGCCTGCAGCTTGGCCGGGTCGTCCTTGTGCTTCTCCTTCAGCTCCTTCATCGGCTCGGTGAGCTTCTTCATCCGGCTCATCGACTCGTAGGACTTGTTGGCCAGCGGGAAGAGCAGGATGCGCACGCACAGGGTGACCATCAGGATGGCCAGGCCGAAGTTGCCGACGAAGCCGTAGAAGAACTCCAGGGCCATGAAGAAGGGCCGGGTCAGGAACCACAGCATGCCCCAGTCGATGGCGCGGTCCAGCTCCGGCACGCCCAGCTGCTTCTGGTAGGCCTTGAGCAGTTCGGCCCGTTTGGCGCCGGCGAACAGGCGGGTGGTCTCGCTGAAGGTGGCGCCGGGGGCCAGGTTGTGGCGCTCGCCGTAGATGCCGGTGATGTAGTAGTCGCGGCCTTCGACCGTGGTCTGCAGGTAGCGGGCCTCGATCTTCTCCGACTGGTCGGGGATGATGGCCGTCAGCCAGTATTTGTCGGTAATGCCCAGCCAGCCGCCGGTGGTGTTCCAGGTCTGCTCGCCCTTGCCCTTGGCGGCCTCCTTCTTCCACGGCGCGTACTTTTTCAGGCGCAGGGCGTCGTCCAGCCAGCCGACCGCGCCCTCATGGACGTTCTGGCCCTTGCCGGCTTCCGGCGGCAGGCCGCCACGGCGCACCGCCGAGTAGGGCTGCAGGGCCACCTGACCGGCGCCGGTGTTGGTCACCGTATCGGTGACGGTGAACAGATAGTGGTCGTCGACGGCGATGGTGCGGTCGAACACCAGGCCGCCCGGCGAGGTGTAGGTCAGCACGACCGGGGTCTTCTCGGTCAGGGTCTGGCCGCTCTTCAGGCTCCAGACGGTGTTGCCGTCAGGCAGGCCCGGCACATTGTCGGCCCGCCAGCCGAACTCGGCGAAAAAGGCGTTGGCGGTCGCTTCGGGCCGCAGCAGGTCGACCCGGGGCGAGCCCTTGTCGACCGTCGTGCCGTAGCCTTGCAGGAACAGGTCGTCGACGCGGCCGCCGGTCAGGTTGATCGAGCCGGTCAGGACCGGCTTGCCGTCATTGCCGCGGGTGGCGATCGGCACCCGCGGCGAAGCGGCGATGGCCGCCGTCCGCGACAGCTTCCCGGCCTGAACGGTCGGAATCTCCGGCTTGCCCGGGGCCGGCGCCGTCTTGGCGGCGGCCGCCTTGACCGCGGCTTCGGCCCGCTTGACCTTGGCCTGGGGCTCCAGAACGAACATCTGGTAGCCGAACAGCAGGATGATCGCGATGACGAAGAAGGCGATCGTGTTGCGGGATTCTGGTTTCATGGAGCGGGTTCAGACCAACGCTGAAGGAGAAGAGGGCGCATCGTCCCCGGAGACGGAGGGAGACGCGGCGGGTAAGTCGGCGGCGAGCCTTATCAGCGCGCTTT
>JANPKF010000677.1:0-1938 GCA_031425895.1 Caulobacteraceae bacterium
GTTTCCCCCAGCATGCCGACACTGCTGGCGGCCATGACCGAGAGGATGACAAACTGCAGCAGGGTGCCGGCGGTCATGTCGCCGGCGACGACGGCGTTGGCGCCGACCCAGAGGATCAGGGTGATGCCGCCGAAGATCAGGCCCATGACCAGCAGGGTCATGGTCGCCCGGGCCTGTATGCGGGCCAGTGAGCGGCCGAAGGCGAACTCGACCGCGGCCCCGAAGCGGTCGGTGGCGTACTTTTCCCGGCCGAAGGCCTGCACGGTCTCCAGGGCGTCGAGGCTCTCGCCGGCGTAGCCGACGGCTTCGGCGAAGCTGTCCTGGGCCTGGGTCGAGAGTTTGCGCACGCGCCGGCCGATGATGAACATCGGCAGGATGACGATGGGACCCAGCAGCATGACGAACAGGGTCAACTTCCAGGACACATGGGCCAGGAGGATGGTCGCCCCGATCAGCATGAACAGGTTGCGCAGGGCGATGGAGATCGACGAGCCGACCAGGGTCTCGATCAGGGTGATATCGGTGGTCATCCGCGACAGCACCTCGCCGGTGCGGGTCTTCAGGAAGAAGGTCGGGTCAAGAGTCAGGATATGGCGGTACAGCGCCTTGCGCACGTCGGCCACGACGCGCTCGCCCAGGCGGCTGATGAAATAGAATCGGAAGGCGGTGCTGACCGCCAGGGTCAGGGCCACGGCGCCCAGGCCGATGAAGGCCCAGTTCAGCTGGTTGGCGCCGCCGGACAGGAAGCCCTGGTCGACAACCGCCCGGGCGGCGCCGGTGACGCCCAGGGTGGCCCCGACCGAGACGATGAGAAAGACGAAGGCGCCCGCCCCGAAGCCCCAGTGTTTCATCATGAAGGGCAGCAGATTGGCGAGGTTGCGGATGTCCCGGGACTTGCCGCGCTTGGCCGCATCCTCGCGCAGGGAGGTCAGCAGGGCGGCCCCGGCTCCGGGGCGCCCATCGAGGATCGCCTGTTCGCTTTGGGTGTCGGTCATTCGCGGTCTTGCCTTGTTGCGGCTGCTTCTGTATAGCCGCCGCTCTCCGCGGGCGACCCCGCGATCCACCTTTTCTCCGATTTATGTCGGTTGGACCGTCCGATGAAACAAGACACGCACCCCAACTACCACTTCATCAACGTCGTGATGGTTGATGGCACCACCTACCAGACCCGCTCGACGATGGGTAAGGAAGGCGCCACGCTGAACCTGGACATCGATCCGAACACCCACCCGGCCTGGACCGGCGGCAACCAGCACATGCTGGACCGCGGTGGCCGCGTCAGCCGCTTCAACGCCAAGTTCGGCGGCTTCACCAAGAAATAAGCCTGCGCGTTTGCGCGGACGGCAAGGGCCGGCTCCTACTGGGAGCCGGCTTTTTTCGTTTGTCGGCTATCGAAGCGGTAAAACCATTATACCGCGCCGGCTTGGCTACATTCAGATGTGGAAATCGGGGCCAGGACGCCCTGAGGCCCGGCCCTGTGGGTTTTCCCGTAGGTTCAGGGTCTGTGGATGTGGGCCGCGGCGTAGGTCGGGCGTAGCCCGGTCAACTGCGAATGTAGGTCGGTTTGCGCCCGGTGCGGGCTACAGAATTTGCCGCACGGTGAAGCGCCCAAAATGGGGCAAAATGGATATGTCTAGACATATTCATCTTCGTCAGCCGTGCACGGGAATGCGGGACGATCTCGGAATGCGCGGTGTTGGTCTTCAGGGAAGCAGCAGATCTCGCTGGGCGAAGACGATGTCCTCGCAGGACCGAACAGTGACGGTGACCCGTTTGTCGTCCCCGCTCGTGAAATAGCCGTATCGGTGATCGCGGGCGACGCCTCCAGGAGGGCGGCAGTTCACCAGCAGTTCCGAATCTCCCGGGATTTTCATCGCGCCGCGCGTTGTGGGTGGCGCTGCTGGTTTCGGGTGGCGCAGCTGGCCTGGCGGGCGCGCT
>JANPKF010000678.1:0-9825 GCA_031425895.1 Caulobacteraceae bacterium
CGCCGCCCGGCCCAGGTAGATCGCCTGGTCGTCCAGCTCTTCCTCGATGCGCAGCAGCTGGTTGTACTTCGCCGTCCGGTCGGAGCGCGCCAGGCCGCCGGTCTTGATCTGACCGCAGTTGGTGGCCACGGCCAGGTCGGCGATGGTGTTGTCCTCGGTCTCGCCCGAGCGGTGGCTCATGACGGCCGTGTAGCCGGCGCGGTGGGCCATATCGACGGCGTCCAGCGTTTCGGACAGGGTGCCGATCTGGTTGACCTTGATCAGGATGGAATTGCCGAGGCCCTTTTCCAGACCCATCGCGAGGCGGGCCGGGTTGGTGACGAAGAGGTCGTCGCCGACCAGCTGGACCTTCTTGCCGAGCGCGTCGGTCAGCAGCTTCCAGCCTTCGAAATCGTCCTCGGCGCAGCCGTCCTCGATGGTGACGATCGGGTAGTTGGTCGCCAGGCGCTCGAGGTAGCCGACCATGCCGGCCGGGTCGAAGGTCTTGCCCTCCCCTTCCAGGACGTAGCTGCCGTTCTTGAAGAACTCGGTGGAGGCGACGTCGAGGCCCAGCACGAAGTCGTCGCCGGCCTTGTAGCCGGCGGTGTCGGCGGCCCGCATGATGAAGTCGAGCATCTCGTCGGCGGTGCCGATGTTGGGGGCGAAGCCGCCCTCGTCGCCGACGTTGGTGTTGTGGCCGGCCTTCTTCAGCCCGGCTTTGAGGGCGTGGTAGATTTCAGCGCCCATGCGCAGGCCTTCGCGGAAGCTGTCGGCGCCGGTCGGCAGGATCATGAACTCCTGGATGTCGACCGGATTGTCGGCGTGCATGCCGCCGTTGATGATGTTCATCATCGGCACCGGCAGGACGCGGGCGCTGACCCCACCGACGTACTTGTAGAGCGGCAGGTCGGCGCTGACGGCGGCGGCCTTGGCGGTGGCGAGGCTGACGCCGAGGATGGCGTTGGCGCCGAGGCGGGCCTTGTTGGGGGTGCCGTCGAGGTTGATCAGCAGGGTGTCGACGCGGCGCTGGTCGCCGGCTTCCATGCCGGACAGGGCGTCGAAGATCTCGCCGTTGACGGCGTCGACCGCCTTCTCGACGCCCTTGCCGCCGTAGCGCGACTTGTCGCCGTCGCGCAGCTCGACCGCCTCATGGGCGCCGGTGGAGGCGCCCGAGGGCACGGCGGCGCGGCCGAAGGAGCCGTCTTCCAGGACCACATCGACTTCGACCGTCGGGTTGCCCCGGCTGTCGAGGATTTCGCGAGCGATGATGTCGATGATTTCGGCCATTGGGGTCCCTTTGCGCGGTTGGCGGGTGCTTAGCCGCCGGGGCGCTTGGGGGCAACCGTCAGAGGCAGCCTTCGATGTACTCGATGGCGCGGGTTCCGGCGTGAATGGTCGCTATCTTGCCGTCCTCACCCACCTCGAATCGATAACCGGCCTCCTGACCCGCCCAGACCAGCAGGTCGTAGGCAGGGGGGTCGGCGTAGGGCGCCGGCTGGCGGATCGCCCGGTCGCCGTAGGCGGCGCGCACCGCCTCCCCCGAGTCACCGACCTGGACGCCTTCAGCCGTAAACCAGCCTGGATCGGCGACGCTGATACGCGTCACGCTGCCGTCCTCGACCATGAAAAAGAGGCCCAGGTCGTCGCCGACGCGGTATTCCTCGCACCGTCCCCCCTCTCCGATGGCAGGTAGGAGCGGCCAGTCCGTGGCGGCTTCGACGCTCTTGAATTTCGCACCGACCTGGAACTCACGGACGCCGGCCGGCGAAAAGGTCATCTCCGGATCGGGAGACGGATCCGACAGGAGGAGGGCTGAAAGCAGGGTAAGCAACAACATGGGGTCAGTGCATCACCATCGCCGCTGCCTGGCAAGCTTGACTGCCCCTGCGGCGGGTGGCTTGCCTGCGCCCAACAAGGAGACACCCATGCTGCTGGTCGAGAAGAAGGACGGTATCGCCGTCGTCACCCTGAACCGCCCCGAGGCGATGAATGCGCTGAGCAAAGCGCTGCGCTCGGAGCTCTACAAGGCGATGGTCGATATCGATGGCGATCCTGATATCTCCGTGGTGGTGCTGACCGGGGCCGGCACGCGGGCCTTCACGGCCGGGCTGGACCTGAAGGAGCTGGGCTCTGACGCCAAAGCGATGGGCGCCGCGAACGCCGAAGGGGCTGACGAGAACCCGGTCAAGGCGATCGAGCTGTGCACCAAGCCGGTGATCGGGGCGATCAACGGGGTGGCGATCACCGGCGGCTTTGAAGTGGCGCTGGCCTGCGACGTGCTGATCGCGTCCGAGAATGCCCGGTTCGCCGATACCCACGCCCGTGTCGGCATCATGCCGGGCTGGGGCCTGTCGCAGAAGCTTTCGCGGCTGATCGGCGTCTATCGGGCCAAGGAACTGAGCCTGACGGGGAATTTCCTGGATGCGAAGACGGCCGCCGACTGGGGGCTGGTCAATCGCGTGGTGCCAGCCGACGAGTTGATGCCGGCGGCGTTGAAGCTGGCGGCGGACATGGCGACCATCCCGGTCGAGACGCTGAGCTTCTACAAGCGGCTGATCGACGACGGCTTCGGCCGCAGCTTCGAGGACGGCATGGCGCTGGAGCACAAGCGGTCCAGCAAGCATAACCGGAAGGTCACGCCGGAATCGGTCGAGGAGCGGCGGGCGGGCATCCAGGCACGGGGGCGGGGGCAGTCATAGGGGACTGGTTGTCCGCATCGGCCCTGCCGCAGGACCATCGCCAGGCGTTGCCCGGACAATCTGTCCCCGATATGGCGCAGGCTATCGTGCGGCGCCGACGGTGGGGCGGAGCCTCCAGTGGACTGTCGGGGACAGGTTGTCCGTCGAACGGCGGGGCTAGGATTTTGGCCGTCTTGCCGCGGACAACCAGTCCCCAACGCAAAACGCCGCCAGCGCGATGCGCGGGCGGCGTTCGGCAACCTTGCGGTTGGAAAGACTAGTCTTCCTTCGGCGTCATGATCTGACGACCGTTGTACTTGCCGGTCTTCAGGTCGACGTGGTGCGGACGGCGCATCTCGCCGGTGTCCTTGTCCTCGACGAAGGAGTTGGCGCCCAGGGCGTGGTGCGAACGACGCATGTTGCGCTTGGAGGGCGAGGTTTTGCGTTTAGGAACGGCCATCGGACTATCTTTGCTCGCTGAGCATGAAACGGGTACGGCGGCCGGTGGGGCCGCCGCGTGAGCGGGGGTGTATGCCCCAACAGGACCGGCGATGCAACCCCGCCGCCAACACCCCCGTCGTGTGGGGCTCAAGCCCGCGGAAGAGCAGCCTCCCCCACCCATTCCCGTACAACCGATTCGCCTGAGAGCAGGCGCACCAGAGGCCGCCGCGCGCCGCCGCGCCGGATGTAGCCGACCTGGAGGGTGGGATCGGAGCCGACCGCGCCCAGAGCGATCTCCGCCTCCGGGAAGACCACAAGGGTGTAAGGGCCGGCCAAGACCAGCACACAGCCGGTCCGGTCATCCACCATCCGCGACCAGGCCTTGATCTGTGCAAAGTATGGCTCGGCCCGCCAGGCGTCCGGCCGGGCCGGATCGACGTCGATGCATAGATGGCCGCGATCGCGCTCGTCACGGATCAGGAAGCCGGCGACGTCCGGCCGCCAGACCTCGCTCAGCGCCTCGATCGCAAGCCAACCGCAGGTGAAGGTGCGACAGGACGTCGGGCGGTCCGGATAGATGCCGCAGCCGCCTTTGAGGTGAGCGCAGGGCGTGCCGGCCGGCTTGGCGAACTCCGGGATGTCCAGGACGGTGCAGCAGAGGGTGCAGGGGGCGCAGGACTTCATGGCCCCTGCCCGTCCCTAGACCAGCCGGCTCTGGGTCTTCGCCGCCGCGATGAAGCTGGCGAACAGCGGGTGCGGCGCGAAGGGGCGGCTCTTCAGTTCGGGGTGGAACTGCACGCCGATGAACCACGGGTGGTCCAACCGCTCGACGATTTCCGGCAGCACGCCATCGGGCGAGGCGCCGGTCATCTTCAGGCCCGCGCCCTCGAAGGCCTCGCGGTAGTTGATGTTGACCTCGTAGCGGTGGCGGTGACGCTCGCTGATGTTGGCGGAGCCATAGATCTCCGCCACCTTCGAGCCCGGCGTCAGGGCCGCCTCATAGGCGCCCAGGCGCATGGTGCCGCCGAGATCATCGCCTTCCTTGCGCTGAACCCGCTGGTTGCCCTGGGTCCATTCGGTCATCAGGCCGACGGCCGGTTCTTCGGTAGGGCCGAACTCGGTCGAGCTGGCGTTCGGCACGCCGGCGCAGTTTCGCAGCGCCTCGATGACGGCCATCTGCATGCCGAAGCAGATTCCGAAATAGGGGACGTTGCGCTCGCGGGCGAACTCGGCGGCGAGGATCTTGCCCTCCGCGCCCCGCTCGCCGAAGCCGCCGGGCACCAGAATGCCGTGCACCCCTTCCAGGCGCGAGGCGGCGGCGCCGTCCTCGTTCTCGAAGGTCTCGCTCTCCACCCAGTCGAGCTTGACCTTGACCCGGTTGGCGAGACCGCCGTGGGCGAGGGCTTCGATGAGGCTTTTGTAGGCGTCTTTCAGCACGGTGTACTTGCCGACCACGGCAATAGTCACCTCGCCGTCCGGATTGACGGTGACCTCGTTGATGGCTTCCCAACGCGACAGGTCGGGCTTGGGCGCGTCGCTCAGGCCGAAGACGTCCAGCACCTCGGCGTCGAGGCCCTCACGGTGATAGTCGAGCGGCACGGCGTAGATGCTGGCGCTGTCCATGGCGGTGACCACGGCGCTGGCCCGGACGTTACAGAACAGGCCGATCTTGCGCTTTTCCTCGGGCGGAATCGGCTGTTCGCAGCGGCACAGCAGGATGTCGGGCTGGATGCCGATCGAGCGCAGTTCCTTGACCGAGTGCTGGGTCGGCTTGGTCTTCATCTCGCCGGCCGTCTTGATGTACGGCAGCAGGGTGAGGTGCACGAAACAGCTCTGGCCGCGCGGCAGTTCCTGACCCAGCTGGCGGATGGCCTCGAAGAAGGGCAGGCCCTCGATGTCGCCGACCGTTCCGCCGATCTCGACCAGGATGAAGTCGGCCTCGTCGCCGTTTTCATCGATGGCAGGAGACAGGACGAACTCCTTGATCTCGTTGGTGACGTGCGGAATCACCTGGACCGTCGCGCCGAGGTAGTCACCGCGGCGCTCCTACTCGATGATGGTCTTGTAGATCTGGCCGGTGGTGATGTTGTCAGCGCGCGTGGCGCTGACCCCGGTGAACCGCTCGTAGTGGCCCAGATCGAGGTCGGTCTCGGCCCCGTCGTCGGTCACGAAGACCTCGCCGTGCTGATAGGGGCTCATCGTCCCCGGATCGACGTTGAGATAGGGATCGAGCTTGCGCAGACGAACCTTGTAGCCGCGTGCTTGAAGCAACGCGCCGAGGGCGGCGGACGCCAGACCTTTTCCGAGGGAAGAGACCACGCCGCCGGTGATGAAAATGTACCGGGCCATGGGAGGTCAGCTATAGGCGAGATTCGCGGAGCGCGCGCCCCGCGACGCCTCAAAACTGTTGATGACTTCTATTTCTTTTCCGGCGGGGTGGTCGGCGCGGGGCCCGACAGCAGGGGGTCGACGGCCGGCTGGGCCGGGACGCTGATGCTGGGCGCCAGGGAGTCCGTGGCCGGAGCGGTCTGAGGCTGCGGGTTCAGCAGATCGGCCGGGGCCGTCTTGATGCTGTTGGGGTCGATCCGCAGGTTGCTGCCGGGGACCGGCTCGCGGTTGGCGGCGGCGATCAGCGTCAGGGTGATCGAGATGACCAGGAAGACCCCGAACAGGATCCAGGTGATCTTCGTCAGCAGGTCGCCGGTGCCCCGGGCGCTCATGAAGTTCGAGGGCCCGCCGCCCATACCCAGAGCGCCGCCTTCCGACTTCTGCATAAGGACCGCGATGGTCAGCAGAATGGCGACGACGATGTTGATGCAGAGCAGGGCGATGGTCAGAAAGTCTGTCACGGTGGTCTCTGGTCGGGGCGGGCCGACACGGGCCCGCGAAATGAAGTTGGCCCCTCTAGCACCACGCAGCCGGGCACGCCATAGCTGGGGTCTGCCGAGTGGGAGTGCAACGTCCGTGATTCTGGAGACCCAGCGCCTGACCCTGTCGCCGCTGGCCGAGGCGGACGCGCCGCTGGTGCACCCGATCATGGCGGATCCGGAGGTCATGGCCCACTGGGACGTCGCCGAGATCGACGACCCTGATGTCGTCAACGCGGTTCTGGCCAGCCAGATGGCGGCCATGGGCGAGGAGCGCGCCTTCTACTGGGCGATGCGACTGACCAGTGATGGGACCTTCCTGGGCCTTTGCGACCTGTCCGACATCGACTGGCGCCATCATCGGGCCGAGGTCGGCTTCATCCTGGGCAAGGACAGCTGGGGCCAGGGCTATGCCTATGAAGCCATGCAGGCGGTGATGAATTTCGCCGTCACCCAGGGCATCCAGCGACTCTGGGCGCGGACGCACGTGGGCAACGAGTCGTCGGAGAAGCTGCTGACCAAGCTCGGTTTCGAGCAGGAAGGGTATCTGCGGGGGCACGTGGATCGCGGTGGCGAGCGGCGGGATGTGAGGCTGTGGGGCATACTTCTCTAGCGGTTGATATGTCGCGCTATCTCCCCGCCGTCACTTTGCTATTGTACTCGCTTGTGTGACGAATCTGGAGCGCCTCGGGGGGCGCATCCGACAAGGGTGACAGGTTGACGGTTCAGGCCCGGATTTTGATCGTGGCGCGCGACGACGCGCTGGCCGGTCCGTTGGCCGAGGGGCTGGACCGTCTTGGCTGGCGCACGATCACGGCGCGTGGTCCCTACGCCGCCCTCGCCGCCCTGGGTGACCTTCAGATCGAGGCGGCCATCGTCGACACCGCCAGCGGCGGCGCCGACGCCCTGACCCTGGCCAGGCGCCTGAAGGCGGCCTGCGCCCCACGTCGCCTGCCGGTCATCGCCATTGGTGATCCTGACCCGCAGCTCGACAGTTTCGCCTTTGACCTGACCCTGGCCCCTCCCCTGCACCCGGCCCAGGCCGTGCTGCGCCTGGAGAGCCTGGTCCGCATGGCCATCGCTGAAGAGGAATTCGAGCTGCGGCTCGAGACCTTCGCCGACAAGGGCCGCCGCCTGGAGCTGCCCGAGCCGTCGCCGGGCCCCTATCGCGTGCTGGCGGTCGGTGAACCGGCCCCTCAGTTCCTGGCGCTGAGCAACGCGCTCTCTCGCGGCGGCGCCGATGTGGTCGGGGCCTTCACCGCCTTCACCGCCTTCGACTACCTGCATGAGCGGGCTTTTGATTCGGTCGTGCTGTGGGCCGGCGACAACCAGTCCGAAGCGCTATCGATCGCTGCCGGCATGCGCCGCAACACGCGGCTCTACCACATCCCTGCCCTCCTCTATCTGGCCGCCGATTCGTACGTCACCACCTCCGAAGCCTTCCACAGGGGTGTCTCCGACGTCGCCTCGCCGGAAACGCCCGAGACGGAGACGGCCAAGCGGGTCATCGAACTGGCCCGCAGCTATCGCCGCCAGACCGCCATCCGGCGGGCGCTGGAGAAGGCGCGCTCGTCCGGTCTGATGGACGCCGCCACGGGCCTGTTCACCCGCGACCTGTTCGCCGCCCACCTGGTGCGGCTGACCCAGGCCGCCCGGACGCGCAATCGACCCATGAGCGTCTGCGTCCTGCGGCTCAGCGAGCGCGCGGAGGTCAGCAGCGCGCGCGCCGGCGGCTGGCTGGACCGCGCGATCCCGCAGATCGGCTCGATGATCGGCCGACTGGTCCGCGCCGAGGACACCGCCGCCCGCCTCGGCCCCGAAGTCTTTGCGCTTGCCCTCCCCGGCACGCCGCAGGCCGCCGGCCGGGCCGCCGCCGAACGCATCGCCGCCGTCATCGCCTGCACCGCCTTCGAGGCCGGCGAGGGCAAGACGCCGTTCACTGTCGATTTCGACATCGGGGTGGCTCAGTTGGAGCGGGGCGAAAGCGCCGCCGCCGCCCTGGAGCGGGCCGCCGCCCGGGCCTTGCAGAGAGAAGCCGGATGACAGACGCCGCCCAGCCTGAGCCCTTGAAGATCGACTTCATCGCCGATGTGGTCTGTCCCTGGTGCTACATAGGCTGGGAGCGTCTCAAGACGGCGCTGGCGATGCGGCCGGGTGTGCCGGTCGAGGTTCTCTGGCGACCGTTCCAGCTGGATCCCGCCATTCCCGAGGAAGGCGTTGATCGCGCCAACTACATGGCCGCCAAGTTTCCCAATGCCGAACGCCGCGCGGCAGCGCTTGAGACCCTCGACAAGGAAGCCGCCAGCGTCGGCCTCACCCTGAAGCTGGCCGAAATCCCGATCTCGCCCAACACCAACGCCGCGCATCGTCTGATCCGCTGGGCGCAGACCGTGGGTCTGCAGCAGGCCGCGCTCGAGGCCATCATGAAGGCCTACTTCATCGAGCTGCGCGATATCGGTGACCCGCTGGTGCTGGCCGAGATCGCCGAGGCCATCGGGATGGAAAAGCAGGTGGTGCTCAAGGCCCTGGCCGAGGGGACCGACAAGGACACCGTCACCCGCGAACACATCCAGGCCCATCAGGCGGGCGTCAGCGGCGTGCCCTTCACCATTTTCGGGGGCAAGGTCGCCATCTCCGGCGCCGATCTGCCTGAACGGCTTTGCAAGGCAATAGACCGGGCACTGGAGGCGGCCTAGGCGGCCGTCACGATTCCCAGGAAGTCCGCAGCCTTCAGCGAGGCGCCGCCGACCAGGGCGCCGCCTACTTCCTTCGCCTTGAGGATCTCCGCCGCGTTCGACGGCTTCACGGATCCGCCGTAGAGGATCGGCGGGATCTTGCCGGCCTCGCCGAACACCTCGACCAGGGTGGCGCGGATGGCGACATGCACCTCCTCGATCTGCTCGAGGGTCGGCGTCAGTCCGGTGCCGATGGCCCAGACCGGCTCATAAGCCACCGCGAACGCCTTGCCCGCCAGGCTGGACGGCAGGCTGCCGCGCACCTGACTGGTGACGAAATCCAGAGTCTCGCCCGCCTTGCGCTGCTGCAAGGTCTCGCCGACGCAGACAATCGGTTCCAGTCCTGCTCGCAGGGCGGCTTCGGCCTTGGCGGACACCAGCGCATCGCTCTCGCCGTAGCCGGCCCGGCGCTCGGAGTGGCCGAGAATGACCAGGGCGGCGCCGGCGTCGACCAGCATCTCGGCCGAGACATCGCCGGTGAACGCGCCTGTTTCTTCAGCCCGGCAATCCTGACCGCCGACCTCGACGCCCGTGCCATTGAGAAGATCAGCCATGCGCCCCACCAGGGTCGCCGGCGGGCAGAGCGCCACGCGGCAGGCCGGCGGATGGGCGTCTAGGGCGGCCGAAACGGCCCGCGCTTCGTCAAGTGAAAGGCCAAGGCCGTTCATCTTCCAGTTTCCGGCGACCAGCGGGCGGGCGGCTGTCATTGGCGGGCGATCTCCCTTAGATTTCGTTGGCCGCAACTAGCCGCCTCGCGCCCCGATGTCACGCCAACATTCCGCCGCGCTTGCCTGCTCCGGGACGGGCCGACTATACCCGCCGTTCACGGCCTCGTGCGCCGCCCGTCCAAAAGGTTCGAAGACCCGATGCTCGCCACCATCAAGAAGCTCATGAAGTCCTGGATCGCGGCCGGGATCCTGGGTTTGCTCGTCATCTGCATGGCCTTCCTTGGCCTGGGCACGGACCCGTTTGGCGCGCTGAGCGGCAACGCCGGGACCTGGGTCGTCAAGGCCGGCTCCCATACCGTCGACGCCAAGGAATACGCGGCGATCTTCGACCAGATGCGAAAGATGGCCGAGCAGCGCAACCAGCGGCCGATCTCGGTCGATGAAGCCGTCAAGGGCG
>JANPKF010000679.1:0-5181 GCA_031425895.1 Caulobacteraceae bacterium
TGGCTGTGCCTCACGACCCTGGTCATGGGCCTTGTCGGAGCTTTGTGGGATGCGGCGGCCTGAAGCATGGACAGCACCGGCATTTGCGCCAAAAGGTCGGGTGTGACGCCGCTCCGCTACCGCCTGCATCTCGCGCCTGCCCCCGTCGCCGGAACCTTCACCGGCGATCTGACCCTCGATTTCGCCATCGACGGGGGAGCCGAGGCGATCAAGCTCGACTGCCTGGACCTGGACATCGCGGAAGCCTGGATCAACGACGCTCCCGCCGCCTGGCGTCTGGACGGCGGCTGGCTGGTGTTGACGCCGCCGGCGCCATTGGCCGCCACGGCCAGCGTCCGCCTGACCTACGCCGGCCGCCTGTCCGACACTCCGCGCGGCCTCTACCGGGGCGAGGGCTTCATCGCCAGCCAGCTGCAGCCGGACCACGCCCGCCGCGTCTTTCCCTGTCTCGATGATCCTGCCCTGCGCGCGGTGCTGGACCTCAGCGTCACTGTTCCGAAGGGCTGGACCGCCATCTCCAACGCCGCCATCGCCGGCGCGACGGACCAGGTCACCACCTTTGCACCAACCCCGCCCCTGCCGACCCACCTGATGGCCCTGGCCATGGGCGGCTTCCAGACCATCAGCAAAGGATCCCTCTCTCTCCACACCCTCGCACCGGGCCCCAACGACGCCTGGGTGCTGGGCGCCGCTGTCGCCGCCCTGGCCTTCTTCGGCGACTGGCTGGGCGTCGCCTGTCCGTTCGACAAGCTCGACCTCGTCCTCCTGCCCGAGACCGGCGCCGCCGGCATGGAGAACACCGGCGCCATCTTCCTGCGCCAGGCGTCGGTGGCCCGGCCGACGCGTGAGGCCGCCACCCTGATCGCCCACGAAATCGCGCACCAATGGTTCGGCGGTCTGGTCACCCCCGCCGGCTGGGACGAGCTGTGGCTGAACGAGGGCTTCGCGACCTGGCTGGCGCCGAAGGCCCTGGCGGCCCTCGCGCCCGAGCTGCTGGACGAGGCGGCCGAGACGCGGGCGATCCGCGAAGCCCTGCACGCCGACTGGGCGCCGACCGGCCGCCCCCTGCGCCAGGGCGCTACCGGCTCCGGCGAGATCGCCGAGCTGTTCGACGTCATCGCCTATCGAAAGGGCGCCGGCCTGCTGCGCACCCTTGAAGGCTGGCTGGGGGAGACGGCGTTGCGTCAGGGCCTGAAGCTCTACCTGCAACGCCATGCCCTCGGCGTCGCCCGGTCCGCCGACCTGTGGGCCGCGCTGGAAACCGCGTCAGGCCAGCCTGTCGCCGCCGTGGCGGATCCCCTGGTCGATCTCGCCGGCGCCCCTGCTGTCCGTCTGGACTGGCAGGCGGAGGTCTTGAGCGTGACACGTCACGACCGGGGGTCTGGTCCTCTGCCGCTTTGCCTGAAGGTCGGGCTGCGGGACGGACAGATCGTCCGGGCCGATTGTCTGCTCGATGGCAGGGCCGAAGTCGCCTTCGACGGCCCGATCGCCTGGGCCTTCGCCAACGCCGGAGCGAACGGCTACGTCCGCGCCCTCCCCGCACCCGCTCTTCCGCCGCTGGCTTTGCTGTCCGACGCAGAAGCGACCGTGGTGCTCGAGGACGCCTGGCTCAGCCTTTGGATCGGAGAGACCGACCTCTTCGCCTGTCTGGGGCTGATCCGCGACGCGGCCGGCTCCGGGCTCGCCCTCGGCTCGGCTCGCAATCACCTGCGGGAAATCAGCGATCTCCTGGCCGGCGGAGCGCGGCGTCAGGCTTTCGATCGCTGGCGCGCGGACCTGCCCGCCCTTGCTGAAGACCGCTCCCCCGACTTCGATGTTCTCCAGGCCCAGCTGGGCAGCACGACGGACCGCGAAGGGATTGTCGCCAGCCTCTGCGTCATCCGAGACCCGGCCGCCCTGCCGCGCCAGCTGTCCTTGCTGGCCGACCCGGCATTGAGCGACGCCGAAGCCCAGCTGGCCTGCGAGGCCCTGCTCGCCAACACCGCCACGGCGCCCGGCGCCTGGGGCTGGCTCAAGGCAAACTGGGACGAGGTCGGCGACCGCCTCGTCGGTTGGGGCGGCAGAGGGGCCGTGGCCGGGCTGGCCGCCTTCGCCGATCGCGCCATGGCCCGCGACATCGCCGCCTTCTTCTCGGGCCGCGAGATTGCTGGAGCTGAACGGACCCTGATGGCCTCCCTGGCCCGCATCGCCGGCCGCGCCCACTTTCGGGATCAGTGGCAGACGCCGATGGACTGCCTCTTGATGCAGACGGCCAGCGGCGGTCCGCCGCCCACGCCGCGCCAGATGGCTGAACGCCGGTTGTTCGGCCTGCTCGCCTCGGGCTTCGACGGGGCCCTGCGGCACCGCCGGATCCTCGACCAGCAGGGTCAGCCGGCCCCGCCCTGGATGCATACCGCCGAGAACCTGCAGTCGGCGCTGGTCGCGGTCGAGCGTCAGGCGATCCAGGCCTGGGGCGGGGCGAACCCTACCATCGGCGATCTAGCCGAGCGTCTGATCGAGGACCTGACCGCCGCCGCCGGGCAGGCCGACCGGCTGATCAGCAAGCTCGCCGAGGGGGACGCAGCCATCCACGCCCAGGCCGCCGCGACCCTGGTACGCGGCCGAGCCACCGGCGACCGCCGGCTTCGCGAGGCCCTTCTCATGGCCAGCCTGTCCGGCGATGGCCCCGGCGCTGACCGTCTTCGCAGGCAGAGCCGGGACGAAGCGCACGCCGACGCCGCGTTCGATCCATTCGCAAAGACGCCCAACCGCCGCCAGCGGCTCGCGCTCAAGGCGCTGCTGGCCGACACCCCCGCCGCGCTGCGCGGTCTGGCGGCCGAAATCGCAGCCATTCGCGCCGAAGTGAAATAACTGTGCCCGCCTGCCGCGACGGCGCCCTTGAGCGAAGCGGCGCAACGCGCTTCTATTCGCGCTTCAAGTGAACACCGATAACCCGGCGCAAGACCGGGCTGCCGAGGAAGCCTCATGCACCCGACCATCTTCGCCAAGAGCCACCCCGACCGCGCTGCCTACATTATGGCGGGAACCGGCGAGACGGTGACCTACAAGGAGCTCGACGAGCGCTCCAACCAGGGGGCGCAGCTGTTCCGGTCGCTGGGACTGGGGGTCGGCGACGTCATCGCCGTCTGCATGGAAAACAACGCCCGCTATTTCGAGATCGCCTGGGCGGGCCAGCGGTCCGGCCTCTACTACACCTGCATCTCGTCCAAGCTCACCGCGGGCGAGATGGAGTACATCCTGCGCGATTGCGGGGCCAAGGTGCTGATCACCTCGGCCGCCATGGGCGACCTGGCCGACGAGATCGCCACCCTGGTTCCCGACCTGAAGCTCTACATGGTCGGCGGGAGCCGCGGCCCTTACGAGAGCTTCGAGGCGGCCCGTGATCCGATGCCGACGACCCCGATCGCCGATGAGACGGCCGGGTCGGACATGCTCTACTCCTCCGGCACAACCGGCCGCCCCAAGGGCGTCAAGCCGGCGCTGAGCGGCCTGCCGATCGATGCGCCCAACGCCCTGCAGATGATGACCACCGGCCTGTTCGGCTTCCCCGACGGCTGCATCTACCTGTCGCCGGCGCCGCTGTACCACGCAGCCCCCCTGCGCTGGTGCATGAGCGTCCACAAGCTGGGCGGCACCGTCGTCGTCATGGAGCGGTTCGATCCGGAGACCGCCCTGGCCCTGATCGAAAAGTACAGGATCCAGACCGGCCAGTTCGTGCCGACCCACTTCGTCCGTATGCTGAAGTTGCCGGAAGAGGTGCGGGCCAAGTACGACCTCAGCTCGATGGTTTCGGCGGTCCACGCCGCCGCCCCCTGTCCGATGCCGGTCAAGGAACAGATGATCGCCTGGTGGGGCCCGATCATCCACGAATACTACGCCGGCACCGAGGGCAACGGCTTCTGCTATATCGGTTCGACAGACTGGCTGGCCCACAAGGGCTCGGTCGGCAAGGCGGTGCTAGGATCCCTGCGCATCTGCGATGAGGAGGGCGATCCCCTCCCCGCCCGCGCCGAGGGGCAGGTGTATTTCGCCGACGGTCCGCCGATCAACTACCACAACGACCCGCAGAAGACGGCCGACAGCTACAACAAGCACGGCTGGACGAGCCTTGGCGATGTCGGCTGGATGGACGAGGACGGCTTCCTCTATCTGACCGACCGCAAGAGCTTCATGATCATCTCGGGCGGGGTGAACATCTACCCGCAGGAGATCGAGAACCTGCTGGTCACCCACCCCAAGGTCACCGATGTGGCCGTGGTCGGCGGGCCGCATGAGGAGATGGGCGAGCAGGTGATCGCCGTCATCCAGCCGGCGACCGGCAAGGGTGATCCGGAACTGGCCGCCGAACTGCTGGCCTTCTGCCGCGCAAACCTGTCCCATGTGAAAACGCCGCGCGTCATCGACTTCATGGAGGAGTTGCCGCGCCATCCGACCGGCAAGCTCTACAAGCGGCTGATCCGCGACGCCTATTGGGGCAAGACCGACACCAAGATCGTCTGATCGCCAAGACGCCGGGGCCTCCGGCGCCGGCGTCGGCGTCGTTGGATGGCCTCACGCCACTCCCGTTAGAGTTGTTGCACAACGCAGGGTCTTTGGTGGAGCGCCCTACACTGGCCCTTGCCTGGAAGATTCGCGACGCCGTTAAGTCAACCCCATTTTGGGCCCTGTAACTTTCCGGACGAATTTCTTTTTACTTGTTGGGCCAACAGCGTATTCAGAACTTTGAATGACGGTTAACTCTAGATAACGTTGTTTTATTTCCCTTTGGCAAGGGTTGCAGGCTAGTGCGCGTAGAGTTGGCATTGCGGTGAGCGGCGAGCTTGACAAGGACGCCGCCAGTGAAATGGCGGCGCTGGTCCTGGCGGTCCTCAATCAGGATCGGCTCGACGGCATGATCCAGGAAGCTCGGTTCGGCGACGTCAGCCTGGCCTTGCTCGACAACTGGGCGCCCCACGCCGAGGATGACGCCTCGATGACCCGAACACTTCGGGATGTCGGCCACTATATGGCCGGCATCTGGGCCCTGGGGCTGCACGGCTCGCCGGAGGGCTTCAACCACGCCAGCCTCAGTCGCCTGGTCGAGCCCCTGGGGCTTGGCAGCCGCAGCCGGGTGCATGCCATGCTGGTCTATCTTCAGGTCATCGGCCTGATCAGACCCATACCCGCGCAGGGCGACGGCCG
>JANPKF010000680.1:0-4674 GCA_031425895.1 Caulobacteraceae bacterium
GAGCCGGGCGAGCCTTGCCGGCGCGGCCAGAACTGAACGCCTGGGCAAAATCCCTGGACGCCGGGGTCGGCTATACGCCGATCAAGCGGCCGGTCCCGATCCCGCCGGTCGCCGACCGACCGACGAAGCTGTCCGTCACCCGTGTCGAGACCCTGACCCGCGACCCTTACGCCTTCTGGGCGCGGGATATCCTCAAGCTCTTCCCGCTCGAGCGGCCGGACCAGCTGGTCGAGTCCATGGCGCGGGGCACGGCGATCCACTCGGCCTTCGAGGCCCTGTCGCGTGCCTGGCCGCTGCCTGATCCGGAAGGGTTCTTCGAGACCCGGTATCTGGATGAGCTGAAGGGCGCCGGTCTGACGACGGCGGCGCTGGCGCGCGAGCGGGTCCTGGCCCGGGAGACGGCGCGCTGGGTGGCTGATTTCGAGCGGCGGCGGCGGGCCGACGGGCGGACGGTGCATGTCGAGGTCACCGGCGAGATGGACTTCCATGCGGGCGGCGTGCCGCATGTGCTGACCGCCAAGTCGGACCGCATCGAGATCACCCGCGACGGGGTCGGCCACATCCTCGACTACAAGACCGGCTCCTCGCCCAGCCTCAAGCAGATCGACACCGGGTTTTCACCGCAGCTGACCCTGACCGCAGCGATCCTGGAGTATGGGGGCTTCACCAAGGAAAACCCGAGCCTCAAGGGGACCTGGGGCGACCTCACCTATGTGAAGATCACCGGACGCGATCCGCCGGGGCTTGAAGAGACGCGCAAATACGCCGGGGACGACAGCGAGCAGGCCGGTATGGCGGCGTTCGAGGGCGCGATGAACCTGCTTGCCGCCTACCAGGACCCCAAGCGAGGCTATCCCAGCCGCACGGCGCCGCAGTTCGTGAAGACCTTTGCCGGCGATTATGACCATCTGGCCCGGGTGTTCGAATGGTCGACCGGCGCCGAAGAGGGGGATGGCGAATGAGCCTCGTCATCGACCCGGCCCAGGCGCTGGCCGCCGATCCGACCCTGAATGCTTTCGTCACCGCCAATGCGGGGTCGGGCAAGACCAAGACCCTGATCGACCGGGTGGCGCGGCTGCTTCTGGCCGGAGCGCCGCCCTCGGCCATCCTTTGCGTGACCTACACCAAGGCCGCCGCCGCCGAGATGCAGGCGCGTCTGTTCGACCTGCTGGGCGGCTGGGCGGTGACGGCGGACGCAAAGCTGTCCGAGGCCATGGCGCGCCTGCTGGGACCCGACAACAGCCAGGAGCTGCCCGAAGCGCGGCGGCTGTTCGCCCGGGCGCTGGAAACGCCCGGCGGCCTGAAGATCCAGACCATCCACGCCTTCTGCGAGCAACTGCTGCGGCGCTTCCCGCTGGAGGCGGCCGTGTCGCCGGGCTTTACGGTGATGGACGACGCGGCCGCCGCCCTTGTGGTGCGGGACGCCCGCGCCCGGCTGGCGGGGCTGGCCGGCGGCGAGGACGTGGCGGTGTCCGAGGCCTATGCCCGGCTGGCCATCGCCCTCGACTATGTGAGCTTCGAGGGGCTGTTCCGGACCTTCGAGGAGAAGCGCGGGGCGATCGCCGACTATCTGGGCGCGGTGGGCGGCTATGCCGGCGCCGAGGCCGACGTCTGGGAGCGCTGTGGATTTCCGGACGGTCCGTCCACCGTGTCCGAGATCGAAGCCGAAACCATCGCCCGGACCCAGGCCGCTCTGTGGAAGGCGGCGGCGGGCGTCCTCGGCCAGGGCGGTAAGACGGACGCGGCCAACGCCGTGAAGATGCTGGCGGCGGTGCAGGAGCAGAGCCTGTCGGGGATGCTGGCCTGCCTGTTCACCGAAAAGGGCGCGGGTACGCCGGCCACCTGGGTCGCCAAGACCTCGGGGCTGAAGAGCCGCGAAGACCTGCGGGAATTCCTGCTGGCCGAACAGGACCGTCTGGCGGTTGCGCGGGACCGGATGCGGGGCGCCCTGATCGCCGAGGACACCCTGGCCGTCCTGTGCCTGGCCGAGCGCTATGCCGAGGCCTACGCCCTGGCCAAGGCCGAGCGCGGCGTACTGGATTTCGCCGACCTGATCGCCAAGGCCCGCGACCTGGTGGCCGCCTCGCCGGGCGCGCCCTGGGTGCTCTACAAGCTGGACGGCGGGCTGGAGCACATCCTGATCGACGAGGCGCAGGACACCGCGCCGGAACAGTGGGCCATCGCCGAAAGCCTGACCGACGAGTTCTTTGCCGGGGCCGGGCGGGTGCGACCGGCGGGCAGTCCGGACCGGACGCTGTTCATCGTCGGCGACGAGAAGCAGTCGATCTACAGCTTCCAGGGGGCTGATCCTGATCGCCTGCTCAGCGAGACGCAGCGCTACATCAAGCTGATCCGCGACGCCGGGCGACGGGCCGAGCCGGCGCCGCTGACCACCTCCTACCGGTCGGTGCAGACGGTGCTGACCTTCGTCGACAGCCTGTTTTCTGATCCGCGCACCCATGTCGGGGTGCGGGCGCCGATGGGGATGCAGACGCTGGTCCACACGGCGTCCCGCGAAGCGCAGCCGGGCTGTGTCGACCTGTGGCCGCTGGAGATGGAAGAGCCGGCGCAGGAGCGCGGCGCCTGGGATGCGCCGCTGGATGTCGAGAGCGAAGGCAGCGCCAACCGCCGTCTGGCCCGGCGGATCGCCGGCGAGATCCGCGCCCTTGTCGAGCGCGGCGACACGGTGTTCGCCAGGGACGGAACCCCGAGGGTGGCCGCCTATGGCGACATCATCATCCTGGTGCGGCGGCGCAAGGCGCTGTTCGAGGACATCATTCGCGAACTGCGTAAGGCGGGCGTGCCGGTGGCCGGCGCCGACCGCCTGGTGCTGTCGGCCCACATCGCCTTCGACGACCTGCTGGCCCTGGCCCGCTTCGTCCAGTTTCCGAACGACGACCTGAACCTGGCGGCTCTTCTCAAGAGCCCGCTGTGCGGCGTCAGCGATGACGACCTTTATGCCGTTGGAAAGCCACGGGGGAAGGCGTCCCTGTGGACGGCGTTGCAGGCCAGCGACCTCGCGGCGCGGGACTGGCTGCAACAGGCCCTGGAGATGGCGAACGGCCGGCCGCCGTTCGAGTTCTACAGCCGGATGCTGAGCCAGAAGGACGCGCTGGGCCGGTCGGGACGGGCGCGGATGCTGGAGCGGCTGGGCTCCGAGGCCGCCGATGTCATGGACGAGTTCCTGGCCCGCACCCTGGAGGCCGAACAGCGCGGGGTGCTCGACCTCGAGCGGCTGGCGGCGGCCTTCGAGGGGCTGGAGATTTCAGTCAAGCGCGAGATGGAGGCCGGTGGTGGCGAGGTGCGGGTGATGACCGCCCACGGCGCCAAGGGGCTGGAGGCGCCGATCGTCTTCCTTCCCGAGACGACCGTGAAGACCGGCGCGCGGGGCTCGGCCCTGCTGGAGACGGGGCCCATCGAGGAGGGCGGCGGCTTCCTGTGGGCGCCGCGCCAGGGCGAGGATTGCCAGGCCAGCGCGGCGGCGCGGCAGCGGCGCAAGGACAAGGACGAAGGCGAGAGCTGGCGGCTACTCTATGTCGGCCTGACGCGGGCCCGTGACCGGCTGGTGCTCTGCGGCCGGGCGCCGGCCCGGATGAAGGAGGGGACCCTCCCCGAGGGCTGGTACGGGGCGATGGCGACGGCCTTCGGGCATGCGGACGTCGTCGGCCGGGTGAAGACGGCGACCCTGCCCGACGGCTTCACCTTCCAGCGGTTCGGCGAAGACCCCGCACCGTTCACGGGCGAACCTGCTCCAGGGCCAGCACCCATCCCGCCGCCGGAGGCCTGGCTTACCGCGCCCGCCGTGCCCGAACCGCCGGCCACGGCCTGGGCTTCGCCCTCGCAGGCGGCCAGCCGCAGCCGCATACCCGCCCCCTCGCCGCTGAGCCGGCAGGGCGGGGTCGACCGGTTCAGACGCGGCGATGTCATTCACCGGCTGCTGCAGCTGTTGCCGGACGTGGCGGAGGCCGAGCGGCGGGAGACCGCGGAACGCCTGCTGGCCCGCGAGCCGGACCTGACCGACGTTCAGCGGTCGGAGATGATCCAGGCGGCGATGGGCGTGCTGGAGCATCCGGACTTCGCGGACGTGTTCGGCCCTGGATCTCGGGCCGAGGTGGCGCTGGCCGGAACCTCGAAGGCGCTGCCGGACGGATTGGCGATCTCAGGTCGGGTGGACCGGCTGGTGGTGACCCCGCGCCGCGTGACCGTCATCGACTACAAGACCAACCGGCCGGCGCCGGCCGACATTTCAGCGGCCGATCGGTCCTATGTGGCCCAGTTGGCCATCTATGCGGCGGTGCTTGGCGAGGTGTTTCCGGGCCGGGAAGTGCGGGCGGCGCTGGTCTGGACCGACGGCCCCAAGCTGATGCCCGTTCCAGAAAAGATGATGGCCGAGGCGCTTGCCGACCTGCCCGGTACGAGTTGACCCGGGGCCTAGAGCGCTTACATGCTGGACCTGACGTTCGGCGCCCCTGCGCCGGACATTCGAATTGGCGGCCTGACAGGCCCAAAGGAGATTTTCGATGAGCACCGTCAAGGTCACCGACGAGTCCTTCGAGAAGGACGTGCTGCAGGCTTCGGGTCCGGTCCTGGTGGATTTCTGGGCCGAGTGGTGCGGGCCGTGCAAGCAGATCGCCCCGGCCCTGGACCAGATCTCGGAAGAGCTGGCCGACCATG
>JANPKF010000681.1:0-2910 GCA_031425895.1 Caulobacteraceae bacterium
GCCGAGGCCCGGCAGAGTGACGTCAGGAAGATCGAAGATCTTCTGGATCTGGAACTGATGCAACGGATCGGCCACGGGCCTCTCGCTCCTTAATCTTCGTCTTCGTCGTCGGCGATGACGGGAAGCGGGGTATCACCCTGCTCCGCCTTCACCTGCGCCATCAGCCGATCAGCGGTGCGCTTCGCCATCCATAGCGAAAGCACGAACCCGCCGATGACCCCACCAATCATGCCCCACGGTCTGGTCGGCAAGAACCAGTCCACGATAGCCCCGAACGCCAGGCCGATGAGCACACCGCCCAGCAGCTCGGCGATAATCCGCCACGCCTGGCCAGCCGCTGCCTCGCCAGCCGCGTGGGACGCGGGTTTGGCGGTGCGCGCCTGGAGTGCGGCGGCCCGTTCGTCGAGGCGTTTCAGCGCCTCTTCGCGGTTTTCGTCGGCCCTAGGCATGGGAGCGGTCAGCTCTACAAACGGCCTGGAAGAACACCCTCCGGGCCCGGCTTGATCGGCGCGGAACCTATAGACCGCGCTGCAGTGCGTCAAGGCTGGTTAGGCAGTATTTAAACTGCTGAAAACGTTGCCTTTTTCAGCCCCAAGTCAGGCTGCCGCCGGTTCCCGCCCCCGGATGGCCGCCACCCGGCTGATCGAGGCCTCCGCCTCGGCCATGATGCGGCGGACGATCTCGCCGGCCGGCAGCACGTCATGCACTCCGCCCGCGCTCTGGCCCATGGCGAAACAGCTCTTGTCGGGGTCCAGGTTCTCGGTCTGGCCACCGATGCCGCCCATGGCGTTGTTCTGGATCGAGATGCCGGCCTGGACCGGGAAGGGCTGGATGTCGCCCGGCCGCGATTCCCAGTCCTCGACATAGGAGTTCTTGCGCACCCGCATCGGCTTGCCGCTGTAGCAGCGGGTGCGGACGGTGTCCTCGTCGACCGATTCGACGATCGTGCGGCGGTAAAGCTCGCCGGCGTGCGCCTCGGTAGAGGCGATAAAACGGGTGCCCATCCAGACGCCGACCGCGCCCAGCGCCAGCGACGCCGCCAGGCCCCGACCGTCATAGAGGCCGCCGGCCGCCACGACCGGCACCTTCACCGCCTCGACGGCCTGCGCGACCAGCGGCAGGGTGCCGACCAGTCCGGTATGGCCACCGCCCTCCCCGCCCTGGCAGATGACGGCGTCACAGCCGGCCTGCTCGGCCTTCACCGCATGCTTGACCGCCCCGCAGACGACCATGACCTTGAGACCGGCCTTCTTCAGCTTTTCCATGATCGGCATGGGCACGCCCAGGCCGGCGACGAAGGCGGAGGCGCCTTCCTCGATGATCACATCGACGCTCGCCGTCAGGCTTTCAGGAGAGGCGGCCAGCAGGTCGACGCCGAACGGGCCGTCGGTCAGCTTGCGCACGGCGCGCATCTGTTCACGGATGAAGTCCGGGCCACGGCCCGCCATGCCCAGGGTGCCGTAGCCGCCGGCATTGGTCACGGCGGCCACCACCTCGGCGTAGGAAACCCCGCCCATGCCGGCCAGCATGATCGGATGCTCGACGCCCAGCAGGTCGCAGAGGGGGGTATGAAGGGTCATGATGTTCTCCCGTGGGCCGCTGATCCCTTATGTCGGGGGCCCTTTGCGAAGCATGAGAGGACGGGTTACGCGGCGGGCGTCAAGCGCCGAACCGCTCCACCGCTTCACGGATCACCCGGCGGGTCTCTTCCCACTCAACGATGGCCAGCGCCTCGTCCAGCGTGAAGAACCGCGCGTCGGCCGCGTCGTCGCCCGCCACCGGCTCTCCGGCCGTCCAGCGGGCGGCATAGTCGATCATGATGTAGTGGCGGGTGGTCATGACCCCGTCGACGACATCGACAAGACCGAGGATCTCCGCCTGACACCCGGTTTCCTCGGCGAGCTCGCGCAGGGCGCCGGCCTGCAGGGTCTCGCCCCACTCAAGCCGACCGCCGGGCAGGCTCCACTGGCCTTGGCGGGGCGGGTTACCGCGCTTGATCAGCAGCACCTCATCGCCGCGCAGACAGACCACCCCGACGGTGGGCACCGGCCTTTGCTCGCTCAACGGAAGGGCCTCTGCAGGTCGACGGTGGAGCTGACGCCCAGCTTGTCGAGGTTGGTGGCCAACCAGTCCTCGGCGGCGGCCCGCCCGCGCACCCTCAGATCGCTGAGGAAGGACCAGTCGGTGTTGAACTTGGAGGCCATGGTCAGGTCGTCGAGCCGTCCGTCGGCAGTAATGGCGTGGACCAGCATGCGCCGGTAGCGACCCTTCGCCTGATCCTTCAGCAGCCCCTCGTCCAGCAGTTTTTGCACGAAGCCGATGGCGCGCAGTTCCGCGACCAGGGAGGCGTTGAAGGTGATCTCATTGAGACGGTCGAGAATTTCCGAGGGCGTCTTGGGAATGGCATCCCGCTCGAACGGGTTCAGGCTGACGATCAGGATATCGTCCGGGGTGTCGGCATAGAACAGCGGCCAGAGCGGCGGGTTGGCCAGGTAGCCACCATCCCAGTAGGGCTCGCCGTCGATCTCGACGGCATGGAACAGCTGCGGCAGGCAGGCCGAGGCCATGACATGCTGGGAAGTCAGCTCTTCCCGCTTGAAGACCTTCGATTCGCTGGTCCTTACGGCGGTGGCCGAGACGAACACCGGCAGGGTCGATCGTTCGCGCACCGCTTCGAAGTTCACGCAGCCCTCAAGCACGTCGTGCAGCGGATTGAGGTTGAAGGGGTTGAAATTGTAGGGGCTCATCGAGCCTGCCACGCCCTGCATCCAGTTGAAGGCCGGCGTGTTGCGCAGCCAATCGGGATTGAAGGCGGCGGTCCACACACCCAAATCGCCGAAAATGCCTCGGTTGCTGTCGGCCACCCCTCGCCAGAAGGTCTCAAGCTTGCCGATCGCACCGGGCTTGCCG
>JANPKF010000682.1:0-3060 GCA_031425895.1 Caulobacteraceae bacterium
TCCAGACGCCGTCCGTGCGCGTGAAGATCAGCACGCATGGCCCATCCTTCGTTTTTGTGGCGCAAACACGACCGTCGGGCATGGCTTTCAGGGAACCGGCGATGACCACCTGTCCGGGGATCGGCTGGCCCGGCTTGTATCCGTACTGATAGGCCACGCTGCGGAAGGTCGAGGGCTGGATCAGGGCTTTGTCGGCGGCTTCCGCCAGGTAGGGCGCCATCAGGGCGCCCAGGCCCCGCAGGTTCTCGTCCTTGGTCCGCCTGCCGGCTTCCTCGACCAGATGGGCCTCGATGGAGGCTTTCAGGGCCTGCCGGTCGACATGGGCATTGAAGCCGGCCTTGTCGTTGTCGCGGATGGCGATCAGCAGGGCGTGAACATCGCCGGCCGCGTCCAGCCGCGTGGCGGTGGCGCAGGCGCTCAGGGTGGCCAGCAGGCCGATCAGGATGATTACGCGAAACGGGCGCATACGGTCGTCTCCGGCCGGGAAGCGTCAAACAGACTTCAGGCTTTTCCGCGACATGGGCGCGGCGGTCAACGCCTCGCGTTTCATGCGGCGAAAGGAACAGCGCAAGTCGGCCCCATCAACCGGCAGAGAAAAGGAAAAGGGCGCGAACCTTTCGATCCGCGCCCTTCAACCTTTGAATTGTCGAGGACGCTACAGCGTCCGCGCCACTTCCTCGACCGTGAAGCACTCGATCTCGTCGCCTTCGCGGATGTCCTGGAAGCCCTGGAAGTGCATGCCGCACTCCATGCCGTTGGTGACTTCCGCGACTTCGTCCTTGAAGCGCTTGAGGGTCTGCAGGGTGCCGAGTTCGAGCACGACGATGTTGTCGCGCACGATCCGGACCTTGGCACCGCGGCGAACCACGCCCTCGGTGACACGGCAGCCGGCGATGCGGCCGACCTTGGAGATGTCGAACACCTGCAGCACCTTGGCGTTGCCCAGGAAGGTTTCCCGCTGGATCGGCGAGAGCATCCCCGACATGACGCCTTTGATGTCGTCGATCAGGTCGTAGATGATCGCGTAGTAGCGAATTTCCACGCCTTCGCGCTCGGCCAGGGCCCGCGCCTGGGCCGAGGCCCGGACGTTGAAGCCGATGATCGGCGCGCCGGCGCCCTTGGCCAGCTGCACGTCGCTTTCGCTGATCGCGCCGGCCCCTTGCAGGATGATCCGGGCGCGAACTTCGTCCGTCCCCAGCTTGTCCAGCGAGCCGACGATGGCTTCGACCGAGCCCTGCACGTCGCCCTTGATGACCAGCGGAAGTTCGCTGACCTTCTTGGCGGTGAGCTTGGCCATCATGTCCGCGAGGCTGGCCCCGGCGACACCGCCGACGGCCGACTTCTCGCGCTTCAGGCGGTTGCGGTATTCGGTCAGCTCGCGAGCGCGGGCTTCATTTTCCACCACGGCGAAGGCTTCACCTGGCGACGGCGTCGAATCGAGGCCGAGAATCTCGACCGGGGTCGAGGGGCCGGCTTCGGTCAGTTGCTCGTTGCGTTCGTTCAGCAGGGCGCGAACCCGGCCGTAGGAGGAGCCGGCAACGACGATGTCGCCGCGCTTCAGGGTGCCGCGCTTGACCAGCACGGTGGAGACGGCGCCGCGACCCTTGTCCAGCTTGGCCTCGATGACCACGCCTTCGGCGGTGCGCTCGGGATTGGCCTTCAGGTCCAGCAGTTCGGCCTGCACCAGGATGTTCTCGATCAGGACATCGAGACCCGTGCGGGTCTTGGCCGAGACCTCGACGATCTGGGTGTCGCCACCCAGGCTTTCGACGACGATCTCGTGCTGCAGCAGCTCGTTGATGACGCGGGTCGGGTTGGCCCCGTCCTTGTCCATCTTGTTGACGGCCACGATGATCGGGACGCCAGCCGATTTCGCGTGCTGGATGGCTTCGATTGTCTGCGGCATGACCCCGTCGTCGGCGGCCACCACCAGCACGACGATGTCGGTGATGTTGGCGCCGCGGGCCCGCATGGCGCTGAAGGCCGCGTGGCCGGGAGTGTCGAGGAAGGTGACGCGCTGACCGTCGGCCAGGCGGACCTGGTACGCCCCGATGTGCTGGGTGATGCCGCCGGCTTCGCCGCCGGCCACGTCGGTGGTGCGCAGGGCGTCGAGCAGGCTGGTCTTGCCGTGGTCGACGTGGCCCATGATGGTGACCACCGGAGCGCGGGTCTCTTGCGCCTCGTCGTGATCCTCGGCGTCCAGGAAGCCTTCTTCGACGTCGGCTTCGGAGACGCGGCGGACGGTGTTGCCGAACTCGGTCGCCACCAGCTCAGCGGTATCGCTGTCGATGACGTCGTTGATCTTCAGCATCACGCCCTGGCGCATCAGCATCTTGATGATGTCGACGCCGCGCACGGCCATCCGGTTGGACAGCTCCTGAACGGTGATGACGTCGGGGATGATGACCTCGCGGGCCGCGCGGGCCTGCTCGGTGGCGCCGCCACGGCGCTTTTCCTTCTCCCGTTCGCGGGCCCGGCGGACCGAGGCCAGCGAGCGCATGCGCTCGACGGCGCCCTCATCATCACCGGCCACGGCCTGGATGGTCAGGCGGCCTTCGCGACGCTTCGGTTCGCCCTTGGTGCGCGAAACAGCCTTGCCCGGACCGGCGCCGGGGCCACCGGGGCCGCGACGACGATCGTCATCCTCTTCCGGACGACGATCGGGCAGGGCGCCGCCGGGACGGGGCGCGGAACGGGTGGCGCGGGTGACTTCCGGCGTCGCCGGAGCCTCGGCGGCCAGGCCGGCGCCGGGGCGCGGTCCGCGGGGCGCGCCGGGACGCGGCGGAGCCGGGCGCGGGGCCAGGGCCGAGTAGCGGACGGTCTGCTGCGGACGGTCGCCGCCACGGTTGTCGCCGCTGCGCGGGTCGCGATTGTCGACGCGCGGGGCGTCGTTGCGCGGACGATCGGCGTCGGGGCGCGGAGCCCGCTGGTTGAAGGTGGTGGCGTCCGGGCGCGGCGTGCGCTGGTTGAAATTGCTGGTCGACGCCGGCGGACGGTAGGTGGTGGTGCTGGAGCGGTCGTCACGACGGTCGCGGGACGGCTCGTAGGTGCGGGTCTGGC
>JANPKF010000683.1:0-4687 GCA_031425895.1 Caulobacteraceae bacterium
CGAGCCGTAGGACCAGATCTCGCGGGTCTCGGGATAGTGGACGATCCATTTGTCGTCGTTGCAGGGCCACGGCACATCGGCCTGGCCCTCGGCCAGCGGCGCGCCGAGGGTGTGGACGGCCGGCACGAAGACGCCGTCGTCGCCCATCAGGTCCAGCACCGGCTGGCCCATGCGGGTCATGATGCCCATCGAAATGGCGACATAGCCGCTGTCGGTGATCTCTACGCCCAGTGCGCTGAGCTCCGAGCCGAGCGGGCCCATGGAGAAGGGCACGACGTACATGGTGCGGCCGGCCATGCAGCCGTCGAACAGGCCGTTCAGCCGGTCGCGCATCTCGCCCGGCTCGGACCAGTTGTTGGTCGGTCCGGCATCGATCTCGTTTTCAGAGCAGATGAAGGTGCGGCTCTCGACCCGGGCGACGTCGCGCGGATCGGAGGCGGCGTAGAAGCTGCCCGGGCGCTTCTCCGGGTTCAGGCGCTGAAGCGTGCCCAGCTCGACCAGGCGGTCGGTGAGCAGGGTAAACTCCTCGCCTGACCCGTCGCACCAGTGGACGGCCGCCGGCTTGGTCAGGGCGGCGATCTCGCGCACCCAGGCCACCAGTTTGGCGTGATTGGTCGGGGCCAGGTCGAGACCCGGAATCGAGACGTCGCTCACCGGCGTCCTCCGTCTTGTTACTTCGACGCGCCGAGGCCCTCTGTCGTGGCCCCGTAACACGCCCTTGCGCGGGGACTGCCTAGCCCGCCGGGGGCCTGTGGGGCAAGGCGAAAGGGCCAAATGTGATGAGATGAAGACAGGTTACCCAGGGGCATCAGGGCCAGATGTCGGCCAGTCGCCAACGGCCGCGTCCGCCGTTAGGCTGTCGGAAAATTCGGGGGATGCGCATGCGTTGGATCGTCAGGGGCCTGATCGGCCTCATCGGGCTCGTGATTCTGGCGGCGGGGGCGCTGCTGCTGCTCGATCTGCCGAACCAGCCGGCCAAGGTCGACAACAACGCCCTGATCGCCCGCGCCGACCGCTACGACGTCCAGATCCGCCGCGACGACTGGGGCGTGCCCCACATCCTCGGCAAGACCAACGCCGACGCCGCCTTCGGCCTGGCCTTCGCCCACGCCGAGGACGACTTCGCCACCATCCAGGAGGTCACCCTGGCCACCCGTGGCCATCTCGCCGCCGCGAACGGACTGAAGGCGGCGCCGACCGACTACATCGTCGGTCTGCTGGGCGTCTGGAAAGCGGTCGACGCCGGCTATGAAAGCCAGTTGCCGGCCGACGTGCGCGCCGTGCTGGAGGGCTACGCCGACGGCATCAACCTCTACGGCGCGCAGCATCCCGAGCAGGTCGCACCCGGCATGCTTCCCGTCACGGGCAAGGACATCGCCGCCGGCTTCGTCTTCAAGACCCCCTTCTTCTACGGCCTCGACGCCGAGCTGAAACGCCTGAACGACCTTCCCGCCGATCCCATGCCCAAGGGCTCCAACGGTGTCGCCGTCGCCCCGTCCCGCTCCGCCGACGGCGCCACCCGCCTGCTGGTCAACAGCCACCAGCCCTTCACCGGCGCGGTCGCCTGGTATGAGGCCGTCGTCGAAAGCGGCGAGGGCTGGCATGTGGCCGGCGGCTTCTTCCCGGGCTCACCCTTCATGTTGCATGGCCACAACGCCGACGTCGGATGGGCCAACACGGTCAACAAGCCCGACCTGATCGACACCTACCGCCTGACCATCAACCCGAAGAACAGGAACCAGTACCGCCTCGACGGCGCCTGGAAGGACTTCGACTGCACGGACGCGAAGATGCGGGTGAAGCTGTGGGGCCCCTTCCACGTCACCGTGACCAAACCCGTCCTGCGCTCGGTCCACGGCCCGGTCATGGAGACTAGGGCCGGCCTCTTCGCCCTGCGCTTCGCCGGCATGGACGAGATCCGCCAGCCGCTGCAGTACTGGCGTCTGAACCTGGCCCGCAATGCCGACGAATGGCGCGCCGCCATGGCGCTGCAGGCCCTGCCCAGCATCAACTACATCTACGCCGACCGCACCGGCACCGTGGCCTATGTCTACAACGGCCTGTTCCCCAACCGGCCGGACGTGAAGGGCGCCGACTGGCAGGGCGTTCTCCCCGGCGACCGCTCCGACCTCATCTGGCAGGGCTATCTGCCCTTCGACCGCGTCCCGCAGCTGTGGGCCCCGAAAGGCGGACTGGTCTTCAACGCCAACAACACCCCCTTCCGCGCCACCCCGGACGGCGAGGGCCTCGACCCGCGCAGCTTTGCCCCGTCGATGGGCATCCAGACCGATATGACCAACCGCGCCTGGCGCGAGCTGGAGACCTTTGGCGCAGATACCTCCATCAGCCCCGAGGAGTTCCAGACCTACAAGTTCGATGTCACTTACAGCCCGCGCTCCCAGGTCGCCGAAATCGTGCGGCAGGTGCTGGCGCTGCCGGCCGGCGGCGACGCCGATCTGAAGGCCGCCCAACAGTTGCTGCGCGGCTGGGACTTCCGCGCCGACCGCAAGAGCCGCGCCGCTGCCCTGGCCATCGGCACGGCCTGGGCGGTCGAGGTCGGCCCGAAGGATGGCGGCCCGCACCCCTCCCCCGCCGCCGCCGTGCGCGAGACCGCCGCCGGACTGAAGCAGCACTTCGGCCGCATTGATCCCGAATGGGGTGAGGTCAACCGGCTGGTGCGCGGCGATGTGAACCTGCCCGTCGATGGCGGCCCCGACACCCTGCGGGCAATCTACGGCGAGGCCGGCAAGAACGGCCGGCTGACGGCCGTGGCCGGCGACACCTTCATCATGCTCGTCGAGTGGGACAAGGCCGGCAAACTCTCGAGCCAGAGCGTCCACCAGTTCGGCTCAGCCACCCTCGACAAGCGTTCGAAACACTATGCCGACCAGGCCCCGCTGTTCGCGGCGCACAGGTTCAAGCCGGTCTGGTTCACCGAGGATCAGCTGAAGGGTCACATCGCCGAGACGTACCGGCCCGGAAAGCGACAAGACTGACGCCAAGTCACGGTTGCAGCGGCCTTCCGCAAGCGTAAGGTTCGATCAAGGTGCGCTCCAAGACGCGCAGAACGGGCTTTGGGAGACGCAAATGGACCACGAGATCGTCATCGTCGGCGGCGGCATCGGCGGCTCGGCCCTGGCGGCCGTGCTGGCCGGGCGCGGCGTCGATGTGCTGCTGCTTGAACAGAGCGAGGTGTTCGAGGACCGGGTGCGCGGCGAGTGGATCGCGCCCTGGGGCGTGGCAGAAACCCAGCGGCTGGGCCTCTATGACGTCCTGATGGCGGCCGGCGGCCACCACCTGACCCGCCATATCACCTACGACGAAAGCCGCACCCCGCAGGAGGCCGAGGCCAAGACCCTGCCGCTGGGCATGTTCCTGCCGAACGTGCCGGGGCCGCTGTGCATCGGCAATCCGCACCACTGCCAGACCCTGTTCGACGAAGCCGTTCGCCGGGGCGCCAAGGGCCTGCGCGGGGCGCGGGTGACGGCGATCCAGCCCGGCGCGGCGCCGAGCGTCACCTACGCTATCGGCGACAGGGAGAAGACCGTCTCCTGCCGTCTGATCGTCGGCGCCGATGGCCGCACCAGCCATGTCCGCGAAAAATCCGGCGTCGCCCTGCATCAGGACCGGCCGCACCACTGGTTCGCCGGTCTGCTGGTCGAGAACGCTCACGCCTGGCCCGAAGACCTGCAGGCCATCGGCACCGAGGGCGATTTCGGCTTCCTGGCCTTCCCGCAAGGCGGCGGCCGCATCCGCCTCTACGGCAGCTATGGCCTGGAGCAGAAGCGCCGCTTTTCCGGCCCCGATGGCCCCCGCGCCTTCCTCGACGCCTTCCGCATGCAGTGCAGCCCGCTGAACGAAGCCATCGCCAAGGCCACCCCGGCCGGCCCCCTGCTCAGCTACTTCAACAACGACAGCTGGACCGACACCCCCTACGCCGAGGGCGTCGTCCTGGTCGGCGACGCCGCCGGCTGGAACGACCCGATCATCGGCCTGGGTCTGTCGATCACCTACCGCGACGTCCGCATCGTCAGCGACATCCTGGCCACCGATAGCTGGGACTTCGCCCCCTACGCCGAGGAACGGGCCGAGCGGCTTCGGCGGCTGCGCATCGCCGCGAAGATCACCTCAAGCCTCGACGCCGAGTTCGGCGACGACGCCAAGGCTCGCCGCCGCCACCATTTCGAACGGTCGTCGGAAGACCCGATGCTCGGCGCCCACGGCTTTGCGGTCATGGCCGGCCCCGAAACCCTGCCCGCCGAGATCTTCACCGAGGCCCACGTCGCCCGCGTGCTGGAGGCCGCCTGATGGACATCGAGGACTTCAACGCGCGCTGGCTTCAGGCGTGGACCGCCAAGGACGTCACCGCCCTGCTCGGCTTCTACGCCGAGGACTGCCTCTACAAGGACAACAACACCGCCGCCGGCATCACCGGCCACGCGGCGCTGAAGGGCTATCTGGAGGGGTTGTTCGGCGCGACACCGCCGATGACCTATACGCCCGAAACAGTCTGGGCCATCGAGGGCGGCTTCTGCGGCAGGTGGTACTGCGACATCGCCATGCCGGACGGCGTGACAAAGATGCGCGGGTTCGATCTGGTGATCCTCAAAGGGGATCGGATCGTCGAGAACGAGGTGTACGTTCACCCCTTGCCGTGAGCGTTCCTTCTCCCGCTTGTCGGGAGAAG
>JANPKF010000684.1:0-7807 GCA_031425895.1 Caulobacteraceae bacterium
CATGTGTCCTGGAAGCTGACCCTGTTCGTCATGCTGCTGGGTCCCATCGTCATCCTGCCGATGTTCATCATCGGCCGGCGGGTTCGCAAACTCTCGACCGAGGCCCAGGACAGCTTCGCCGAGGCCGTCGGCTACGCCGGCGAGAGCCTCGACGCCCTGGAGACCGTTCAGGCCTTCGGCCGGGAAAAGTACGCCACCGACCGTTTCGGCGCCGCCGTCGAGTTCGCCTTCGGCCGCTCACTGGCCCGCATACAGGCCCGGGCGACCATGACCCAGCTGGTCATGGGCCTGATCTTCGGCGGCATCACCCAGATCCTCTGGGTCGGCGCCAACGCCGTCGTCGCCGGCGACATGACCGCCGGCACCCTGCTGCAGTTTGTCATCCTCTCGGTCATGGCCGCCAGCAGTGTCGGCATGCTGGGGGAAACCTGGGGCGATGTGCAGAAGGCCAGCGGCGCCATGCAGCGGATCAGCGAGCTCCTGGCCTCCAAACCCAACATCGCCGCCCCGCCCCTGCCGGTGGTGCTGCCCGCGCCGCGTGGCGAAGTCTCCTTCGAGGACGTCACCTTCGCCTACCCCGGCCGCCCGGACCTGCCGGCTCTCAAGGGCCTGACCCTGAGCGTAAAGCCGGGTGAGACCGTCGCCCTGGTCGGCCCCTCGGGGGCCGGCAAGTCGACTGTCTTCCGCCTGCTGCTGCGCTTCTACGACCCCCAGAGCGGCGTCATTCGTCTGGACGGTGTCGACCTTCGCCAGGCCGATCCGACGGCGGTGCGGAACCGCATGGCCCTGGTCGCCCAGGACAGCTCGCTGTTCAGCGGCTCGGCCATGGACAACATCCGCTTTGGCCGGGAGGAGGCCACCGACGAGGAAGTCCTCGCCGCCGCCGCCCAAGCCGAGGCGCACGCCTTCATCTCCGCCCTGCCCGAAGGCTACGCCAGCCCGGTCGGCGAGCGCGCCAAGACCCTGTCCGGCGGCCAGAAGCAGCGGTTGGCCATCGCCCGCGCTCTGGTCCGAGAAGCGCCCATCCTGTTGCTCGATGAGGCGACCAGCGCCCTCGACGCCGAGAATGAGCGGCTGGTCCAGAAGGCCCTTGATGAGGCCATGGGCGGACGGACCACCCTGGTCATCGCCCACCGCCTGGCCACCGTGCTGCGCGCCGACCGCATCGTGGTCATGGATGATGGCCGGGTTGTCGAGGAAGGCACACACGAGCAACTGGTCGCCAAAGGCGGCCTCTACGCCAAGCTGGCCGGGCTGCAGTTCGCCGCAAACGCCGCCTAGAGCGGACCGGCAGACCGTCAATCTACGGAGTTTTCCGGAGTGGCGGGAACCAGGGCTGCGACGCACTTTCCGCGCCGGTAATCTTGGCGCCGACGCCTTAAGGGCGTTGACTGGCGTCGCTCGCTGACGGTGTCCAGCGACTTTTGGGATGTACTTAAAGTGGAACAGTTGGACGCACTGGTGCTGGCGAGGCTTCAGTTCGCTTTCACCATCGCCTTCCATATCATCTTCCCGAGCTTCTCGATCGGGCTGGCCAGCTTCTTGGCGGTCCTCGAAGGGCTCTGGCTGACCACCAAACGCGAGGTGTTCCGCAACCTCTACCTCTTCTGGGTCAAGATCTTCGCCTTGAGCTTCGGCATGGGCGTCGTCTCCGGCGTGGTCATGAGCTACCAGCTGGGCACCAACTGGAGCGTTTTCTCACAGGCCGCCGCCCCGGTCATCGGCCCCGCCTTCGCCTTCGAGGTGCTGACCGCCTTCTTCCTGGAGGCCAGCTTCCTGGGCATCATGCTGTTCGGCTGGAAGAAGGTGGGCCCGGGCCTGCACTTCACCGCCACCGTCCTGGTCGCCATCGGCACCCTGATCAGCGCCTTCTGGATCCTGAGCGCCAACAGCTGGATGCAGGCCCCGGCCGGCTTCGCCATCCAGCCCGACGGCAGCCTGATCGCCACTGACTGGTGGGCGGTGATCTTCAACCCGACCTTCCCCACCCGCCTGGCCCACATGTCCCTGGCCGCCTTCCTGACCACCGCCCTGGCGGTCGGCGGGGCGAGCGCCTTCGTCCTGCTGCGCGACCGTACGCAGCCGGAAAGTCGAGTGGCCCTGCGCATGGCCATCGGCATGTTCGCCATCGTCGCCCCGCTACAACTGGTCGTCGGTCATGCCTCCGGCGAGGTCGCCCGTCACCACCAGCCGCTCAAGGTCGCCGCCATCGAGGCCTATTGGGAAACCCGCGCTGACCAGCCCCAGAGCCTGATCGGCTGGCCGGACCGCAAGGCCGGCAAGACACACGGCGAGATCGCCATCCCCGGTATCGGCAACGCCATTCAGGGCGTGCCCAAGGACACGGTCATCCAGGGGCTGGAGGACTGGCCGAAAGAGGACTGGCCGGTCGTCGGCCTCGTCTACTGGGCGTTCCGGATCATGGTCGGCCTCGGTTTGGCGATGATCGGCCTCGGCGCCTGGGGGGTCTGGCGCTGCTATCGCGGCGGACCGGAAGCCTCGCCCTGGTTCCTGCGGGCCAGCGTGCTGATGGGACCCATGGGCTTCGTCGCCGTTCTGACCGGCTGGATCGTCGCCGAGGTCGGCCGTCAGCCCTGGGTCATCTACGGCGTGCTGCGCACCAAAGACGCGGTCGCGCCGGTCGGCGCCGGCCAGGTGTCGGCCTCGCTGCTGGCCTTCATGGTCGTCTACGCCATCGTGTTCAGCGCCGGCGCCATCTACATCCTGCGCCTGATGAACCGTGGCCCCGCGCCGCACGAGGAAGCCCCGACGCCAGAGGACAGAGCCCCCGGCAGTCCCATGGCCGTGGCGGGAGAGGAACAATGACCCTCGACCTTCCCCTCATCTGGGCGGGGCTGATCGCCACGTCCGTGCTGCTCTACGTCATGCTCGACGGCTTCGATCTCGGCGTCGGCATCCTGTTCCCCTTCGCGCGAAGCCCGCGCGAGCGCGATGCGATGATGAACTCCATCGCCCCCTACTGGGACGGCAACGAGACCTGGCTGGTGCTCGGCGGCGGCGGTCTGTTCGCCGCCTTCCCCATGGCCTACGCCATCATCGGCCCCGCCCTCTATGCGCCGATCATGCTGATGCTGCTGGCCCTGATCCTGCGCGGCGTCGCCTTCGAGTTCCGCAGCCATGGGCGCAAGCGCGGCAAGGCCTTCTGGACCGCCGCCTTTGCCGGCGGCTCGCTGGCCGCCACCCTGGCGCAAGGCCTGGTTCTGGGCGGCTTCATCCAGGGTATCGCGGTCAGGAACGGCGCCTTCGCCGGCGGGGCCTTCGACTGGTTGACCCCCTACAGCCTGCTGGTCGCCGTCGGCCTGGTGGCCGGTTACGCCCTGCTTGGCGCCACCTGGGTCATCTGGCGTTCGGAAGGTCTGCTGCACGATGACGCCCGCTGTTGGGCCACCGTCTCAGCCCTGGCGAGCGCCGGCCTGCTGGCCACCGTCTCGGTGGCGACGCTGATCGTCCACCCGCGCGTGGCCTCCGTCTGGGGCTTCACCGGCGAGGGCTTCCGGCTCGACACCTTCCTGCCCCATCTGCCCATCCCCCTGCTCGGGGCGGCCGGGCTGGGACTCGTCGCCTGGGGCCTGTGGAAGCGCTCGCATCACGCGCCCTTCATCGGAAGCCTGCTGGTCTTCCTGTCCGGCTACATCGGCCTGGCGGCCAGCTTCTTCCCCAACATCGTCCCCTACGATGTCCACTTCCGGACGGCGGCCAACGAAAAGGGCGCCCTCGGCATCATGCTGGTCGGCATTTCGATCCTGCTGCCGGTGATCCTCGGCTACACCGCCTGGGTCTACTGGATCTTCCGCGGAAAGGTCGCCGCCGATGCGGGATATCATTGAAGGCCCGCCCGCGGAGGGCGACGCACCCCCGCACTGGCGCACACGGCTGTTCTGGTTCTTCGCCCTGGCTCTGGGCGGCAGCGCCGCGACAGCCGTCGTCGCCTATGCCTTGCGGGCGATGCTGAAGCTGTAACGCTTGCCTGACCCTAGGGCCGGGTCTCCACTGTCGCCAAAACGACAAGGGAAACGACCATGGACCTCGGCCTCAAGGACAAGGTGATCTTCGTCGCCGGCGCCAGTCGCGGCATCGGCCTTGGCATCGTCGAGGCCTGCCTGGCCGAAGGCGCCAGGGTGGCCATCACCGCGCGAGGCGCCGAGGCGCTGGAAGAGACCCGCGCCGACCTCGCCGGCCGCTATGGGGCAGACAAGCTCTGGTCGATGGCCGGCGACCTTCGCGAGACCGCCGTCATCGAGAAGGCTTTGGCCGGGGCGGAAGACGCCCTGGGCCCGCTGCACGGGGCCGTGGCCAACGTCGGCCTCCACCCCTGCCCGCCCGGCGCCGCCGTCGATGACGAGACCTGGGATGCCGGCTTTTCGCAGAACCTCGGCTCGGCCTGGAAGCTGGCGCGCGGCGCCTACGCCCGGATGGAGCCGCGCCGGTCGGGCTCGATCCTGTTCATCAGCTCGATCGCCGGCCTGGGCGCGCTCGGCACGCCCCTGACCTACGGCACGGCCAAGGCGGCGGTGAACCACCTGACCAAGGAACTGGCCCAGATCAGCGGCCGCAAGGGCGTGCGGGTCAACGCCATCGCACCGGGCAACATCGCCTTCCCCGGCGGCGAATGGGAAGAACGGGCTGCCGGCCCACGCGCCGAGAACTGGAACCGCTGGCTGCGCCGCGAGGTGCCGCTGCAGCGCTTCGGCACACCGGCCGAGATCGGTTCGATGGCCGCCTTCCTGATGAGCGACCAGGCCAGCTTCGTCCACGGGGCCGTGATCCCCGTCGACGGCGGCCAGACCAAATAGGAGTGACCAAGATGACCGCCCCGAACAACGACGCGTCCTACGAGCACCTCGATATCCGCCTGGAGAACCAGACGGCCTGGGTGACGATGAATAGGCCCGACAGCCTGAACGCCCTCAACCGCAAGCTAGTCGAGGAACTGCGCGACTTCTTCGTCGGCCTCTACTGGCGCCGCGACGTTCGGGTCGTGGTGCTACGCGGGGCGGGCAAGGCCTTCTGCGCCGGTCTCGATCTCAAGGAGCGCAGCAACAGCGAGGGTGGCCGGTCGATCGGCGCCGGCCTGACCGCCCAGCGGCGGATCAGCGAGATCGTCATTGCCATGCGCCGCTGCCCCCAGCCCATCATCGCCTGTGTCGACGGGGCGGCGGCAGGCGGCGGCTTCGCCCTGATGCTGGCCAGCGATGTCCGGGTCTGTACGCCGCGCCTCAAAGCCAACGCCGCCTTCATCCGCATCGGCCTGACCGCCTGCGACATCGGGGTCAGCTACTTCCTGCCGCGCATGGTCGGCAGCTCGGTCGCCGCCGAATACATGCTGACGGGCCGTTTCTTCACCGCCCAGCGCGCCTATGAGCTGGGCATGGTCAGCCAGATCGTCGAGGCTGATGAGCTGGACCCCGTGGCGCAGTCGCTGGTCGACGACATGCTGCACGCGACGCCGCTCGGCCTGCGGCTGACCAAGGAATGCCTCAACCACGCCATTGACGCGCAGGGGCTGGAAGCGGCCATCGCCATGGAAGACCGCAACCAGATCCTGGCCAGCTCGGACGGCGATTTCCAGGAAGGCGTGCGGGCCTTCCTGGAAAAACGCCGGCCGGTTTACGACAACCGGGAGGGCTGACGGGTCAGCAGGTGGAAGCGGAGGCACATGGCCACCGCCGCCACCGCCAGCCCGAAGGCCAGGCCGATCCAGATACCCAGACCGCCCCAGCCGAGGGTGACCCCCAGCAGGATGCAGACCGGGGCCCCCGCCAGCCAGTAGCTGCCGCCGGCCAGGATCATAGGCCAGCGGGCATCCTTCAGGCCGCGGAGGCTCAAGGCCCCCACCACCTGCAGGGCGTCGAACAGCTGGAAGGCCGCCGCCACCTTGAGGAACAGCGCCGCCAGGGCGATGACCTTCAGGTCTTCGGCCGTCCGCCCGGCGATGTAGAGCCCCGCGATCGTCTCGCCGGCCAGGGCCATGGCGACCCCGAACAGCAGGACGACGCCGCCGCCCGCGACCATGGCCACGAACCCGGCTCGCCGCGTGCCCGCGTGGTCGCCGGCCCCGGCATAGAGACCGACCCGCACGGTGGCCGCCATGGCGATGCCAAGCGGCACCATGAAGGTCACCGAGGCGAAGTTCAGGGCCACCTGGTGCGCCGCCAGGGTGGCGGCCCCGAAGGTGCCGGCCACCAGGGTCATGGCGTTGAACAGCATGGCCTCGAACAGCATGGTCAGGCCGATGGGCACGCCCAGCCGGAACAGCTCGCCGAAGCGCGGCCAGTCCGGCTTGGCGAAGTCAGCGAACATCCTGACCCGCCGCAGGGCGGGATCGAGCCGGATGACCAGGACCATGACCAGGAAGGCGAACACGGCCGACGCCGAGGTCGCCAGACCGGCCCCGACGATGCCCAGCCTCGGCAGGCCCAGGTGTCCGAAGATCAGCGCCCAGGCGAGCACGAAGTTGAACACGATCGACGCCAGCATGACGTACAGCGACGCCCTCGGCCGCTCCATGGCCGTGGCGACGTTGCGCAGCACCTGGAAGCCGAAGGTGAAGGGCAGGCCGAAGCACAGCATGGCCGTGAACTTGCCCGCATCCCGCGCCAGCGCCGGATCCTGTCCCAGATGGCTCAGGATCCAGCCGGCCGACAGCAGGATGGGAAACAGCGCCACCGGCAGAACGATGGCCACCCACAGGCCCATCCGCGAGACCGCCCGGGGACCTTCGAGGTCGTCCGGCTTGCGGCCCAGCATCTGGGCGATGATCGGGGCCACGGCTGCTGTCGGCCCGCCGCCCATCAGCCAGCAGAAGTAGTAGACGGCGTTGCCGATGGCCGCTGCGGCGAGCGCATGTGAGCTCAAACGGCCCAGCAGCACCACGTCGGTGGCCAGAATGGCCATCTGGGCCAGCTGGGTGATGATCAGCGGGCCGGACAGCCACAGCAGGGCCTTGGCCTCGGCGATCCATTCCGGCAGGCGGCCGCCCGGACTGAGGCGGCTCGAGAAGGTCTGGGAAATCAAATGCGTCATATCGGTCTCTCGGGTCTTTTGGCCCGGGCCCGACGCATGGATGGCGGATACAAAAAACCCCTCCGGAGCGTCGGGCTCGGGAGGGGGCGGTTGAGGTTTCAGATGAACTGAAGTCTCAGGCGAACTCCTCGCGAGCGCAGGCAGTCTGGCGACCGCCAAAGGCGGACGGCACAGAGGTGCACTTGAAAAGGGTGGCCGCGTTCACGGGTACAAGCTCGCTGTTCTGGCCCGAGTTGGGCCGGTGGTGGCGGATGGGTATGCCTGCTTCGGCAATTGGTCAACCCGCGGGCGAACGCGGTTTTGACACTGTTGCCGGTTGGCAACCCCGACCCGCCGGGTCGGAAATCAGACCTTGTCCAGCTCGTACGCCGCGTGCAGCGCCCGCACGGCCAGCTCGGTGTAGGCGCTTTCGATCAGGACGCTGATCTTGATTTCCGAGGTCGAGATGACCCGGATGTTGACGCCCTTGTCGGCCAGGGCCTTGAACATGGTCTTGGCGACGCCGGCGTGGCTGCGCATGCCGACCCCGATCACCGAGACCTTGGCGACGTCCTCGTCCAGCGCCGCGCCCTCAAAGCCGAGCTCGCTCTGGAGGCTGTTGACCACGTCCATCGCCCGGGCCCCGTCGCGCTTCCCGACGGTGAATTCCATGTTGGCGGTGTCGGCGGTGCGAGCGTGCGCCTGCACGATCATGTCGACGTTGACGTTGGCGTCGGCCAGCGCCCCGAAGATGCGCGAAGACACGCCCGGATGGTCCGGCAGG
>JANPKF010000685.1:0-2182 GCA_031425895.1 Caulobacteraceae bacterium
AGGTGCTCGAAAAGATGCGCGCCACCGCCGGTCGCCCGGGGGCTCCGGCCAGCCAGCCGACGCCGCAACCGCCGCCCCAGGCCCAGCCTCAGCCGCAGGGTCCCGGGCAGGCCATGGCGCGTCAGCAACAGCCGCAGCCGCAACAGCAGCAGCAGCAGATTCAGCCCCAGCCGTCGGCCCAACCGGCCCAGAACCGTCCGCGGCGCACCCAATGACCGATGTGATCATCTCTCCGGGCGGCTCGCCGACGCCGCCGGCCGAACCGACCGTCACCCTCGACAATCCACGCCGCGAGCTGATGATCGGCGGCACGATCATCGTGCTGTTCTTCGTCATCTTCCTCGGCTGGGCGGCGCTCGCGCCACTGGACGCGGGGGCCTATGCCCAGGGCCAGATCGCCGTGTCCGGCAACCGCCAGGCCGTGCAGCACCGCGAAGGCGGCGTGGTCAGTGCCCTGCTGGTGGCCGAGGGCGACACGGTGCGCCGCGGCCAGGTTTTGATGCAGCTGTCGAGCGGCGAGTTGAAGGCGACCGAGCGCGGCGTCGCCAGTCAGGTCTACGCCCTCATCGCCCAGCGGGCCCGGCTGACCGCCGAGCGCGACCGCCTGGGCAGCATTCCGACGCCGCCCGAGTTCGCCAACCTTGCGCCGGAAGATTCGGTCCTGGCCCGGGAATCCTTGCACATCCAGCAACTGCAGTTTGGCGCGCGGCGCACCGGCCGATCGACCGAGACCGGGGTGCTGGGTCAGCGCGTCGCCCAGCTCAACGAGCAGATCGCCGGCTATGAGGGTCAGATCGTCGCCAACGTCGAACAGCAGCGGCTGATCCAGGAAGAACTGGCGGGCATGCGCAGTCTGGCCGAGCAGGGCTATGCCCCCCTGACCCGGGTCCGTGCCCTCGAGCGAACGGCGGCGCAGCTGGACGGGGAGCTCGGCTCACTGCGTGCCCAGATCGCCCGCTCACGCGAAGCGGTCGGCGAGACCCGGCTGCAGGTGTCGGGCGTCTCGACCAAGATGAACGAGGACGTCGCCGATCAGCTGCGCCTGATCGATGTCCAGCTCAACGAACTGCGCCCGCGGATGGTCGAACTTCGGGCCCAGATCGCGCGCAATGAGGTGCGGGCACCGGCCTCGGGCGAGGTCGTCGGCCTGACCATCTTTACGCAGGGCGGCGTGATCGCGCCGGGCCAGACGTTGATGGAGATCGTGCCCCGCGACGCCTCCCAGGTCATCGTCGCCCAGATCAGCCCGACCGACGTCGACAACCTGCGGGTCGGCCTGGATACCGAGGTCAAGTTCCCGGGCCTGCGAGAGCGTAATCCGCCCATCATCCGCGGTCGGGTGACGCGTATTTCCGCCGACAGCTTCACCGTCGAACAGTCCGGCGCCACCTATTTTCGGGCCGAGATCGTGGTTCCGGCCAGCGAACTGGCCAAGATGGGCCGCGGGGCCGAGACCCTGCGCCCCGGCGCGCCGGTCGAGGTGGTGGTCCTGCTGCGCAAGCGGACGGCCCTGACATATCTGCTCGAGCCCCTGACCAACAATCTGTGGCGGTCCGGCAGCGGTCAGTGAGGGCGTAGGTTCTTGGGTCTTAGGTCTTAGGTCTTGGGTCTCAGGTCTTGGGTCGTTGGGCTTGGGCTTGGGTAAAACGTTTCTCACGCCGGCTACTCGTCCCAAAGCCCAAAGCCCTACGCCCTACTCTCTGCCTTCGCCTGCAACCTGAACGCATGCAGCAACGGCTCCGTATAGCCGTTGGGCTGTGCGACGCCGTCGAAGACCAGCGCGCGGGCGGCCTGGAAGGCGAGGCTGTTCGCCGGGTCAGGAGCCATTGGGCGGTAGAGGGGATCGCCCGCATTCTGGGCGTCGACCTTCGCGGCCATCCGCAGCAGCGCCGCCTCCACCTGTTCGGCGGTACAAACCCCGTGCAGCAGCCAGTTGGCCATGTGCTGGGACGAGATGCGCAGGGTGGCGCGGTCCTCCATCAGGCCGACGTCATGGATGTCCGGCACCTTTGAACAGCCGACACCCTGATCGATCCAGCGCACGACATAGCCCAGCAGCCCCTGGGCATTGTTGTTCAGTTCCTCGGCGATCTCGGCCTCAAACCAGTTGCGCCCGGCGGCCAGCGGCGGAGTCAGCAGATCATCAAGGCCGGGGACCGGCCGCGCTACGATCGCGTCCCGC
>JANPKF010000686.1:0-3005 GCA_031425895.1 Caulobacteraceae bacterium
TGGACCAGAACATCACCGCCATGGTCCCGAAGCGGGCCCGGGCCTGGCGCACGCACAGGAAGTAGGCGGCGTACCAGAGGGCGGTGGCGGCCGAGAGGATGTCACCCAGCGGTGGGTTGCTCCCCGGGGCGACGGCGCCGCGACCCTCGGCCATGGTCCAGGCCCCGATCAGGCCGAGCGCCATGCCGGCCAAGAAGATCGGCCCGACCCGCTCCTTGAAGACAAAAAAGCCGACGATGGTGACGACGATGGGGGTCAGGTTGGCCAGGACCGTGGCGTTGGCCACGGAAGTCATGCCGATGCCGTAGTGCCAGAAGGCGAGATCGGCGGCGAAGAAGACGCCGGCGAGGATCAGGGGGATGCTTGGAAGGCGCGGGCTGGGCTTGTCTCCCTGTCGCGACTGTGGGCGCAACGCGAAGACGGCCAGCAGGGGCAGGGCCAGCGCCAAGCGCCAGAAGCCACCGGCGGCCGGTCCGGTCTCGGTCAGGCGGACGAAGATGGGCGCAAATCCGATCGCGCAGGCGCCGACCAGCAGGGCGACGAGCGGGAGGGCCCTGCTCTCTGTTTTGGGACGGCTCACGAAAATCCTAGCTCCCGGCGCAGCTGCTCGGCGGTGACGCCGGATCCGCGAATCTCCCGAAGGGTCTGGGCGTGATCGCGCTTGGCGTAGCGCTTGCCGTCCGGTCCGACCAGCAGCGGATGATGGCGGTAGGTCGGGGCGGGCAGATCGAGCAGGGTCTGGAGCAGGCGCTGGACAGGCGTGGCCTCGTACAGGTCCTGGCCGCGGATGACGTGGGTGACGCCCTGCAGGGCGTCATCGACAACGACAGCCAGGTGGTAGGCGACGCCGACATCCTTTCGCGCGAGCACGATGTCGCCGGCAGCAGTGGGGTCGGCCGGGCGGGCTTCGCCGTCTTCGTTGAAGGTGAGGTGGAAGCCTCCGAGATGGCGGCTGGCGGCCTCCAGCGAGAGCCGCCAGGCGAAGGGCTGGCCCCCGGCGAGGCGCGACGCCTCCTCGGCGGCGGGCAGCGGGGCGCCGGTATAGGGCAGTGGAAGACCGTGCGGCGCGGATTGAGCCTGCTCGGCGATCTCCTTGCGGGTCTTGAAGCAGCGATAGGCGAGGCCGGCCTCGCGCAGCCTGCTCAGGGCGGCGTCATAGTCGCGGAGATGGTCGGACTGGCGGCGGACTGGCGTCTCCCAGGTCAGGCCGAGCCAGGCGAGGTCCTCGAGGAGGGCGGCGTCGTATTCGGGGCGGCAGCGGCTGGCGTCGATGTCCTCGATACGCAGCAGGAAGCGGCCGGAGGCGGCGCGGGCGGCGTCAAACGCGGTGAGGGCAGAATAGGCATGGCCCCGGTGCAGATAGCCGGTCGGCGAGGGGGCGAAGCGGGTGGCGAAGAGCGGCACGGACGACTTCTATCCGCCTCCCCATCCGCCGTCATCCCGGCCGTAGCGTAGTGAAGGGCCGGGACCCAGGGGCGGGAAGCGCCGCAGGTCGCGGCTGCGAAGTTGGCTCTCCGGCGCCCCCTGGGTCCCGGATCAGCCCTGCGGGCTGTCCGGGATGACGAAGATATTGTGGCGCCTAGTTGTTGGCGGGCGCGTCCGAAATCTCTTCCAGGATGGCGCCGGCCTTGCGGGCGGAGGCTTCCTGGGCGACGTCGCCCAGGGAGACGATGCCGGTCAGGTTCTGTTTGTCGTCGACGATCAGAATCCGGCGGATCTGCTTGTCCTGCATCTGGAAGATGACGTCGGCGATCGTCGAGTCCTCGCGGCAGGTCTGGACCTCGGTGGTCATGACCTCCGACACCTTGGTGTCGAAGCTGCGTTGTTCGCCGACAACGCGCAGGACGATGTCGCGGTCGGTGATGATGCCCTTGATCTGGCCGTCCTCGACGACCGGGATAGCGCCCGAGTCGATCTCGTTCATGCGCTTGGCGACCTCGGCGACGGTGTCCGAGGGTTTGGCGACCTGCGGGTTGGCGGTCATGACATCGGAAATCAGCATGGCGAGTAAGCCCCTTCAACGGCTGTGGTGAGCCGCCTTAACGGGCAGGGGCGCTCGCGCGTTCCGAAGAGCTTAGTCTTGCTTGACCTGTTTGGCCTGGAACATGCCAAGGTGGCTGAGCACGGCGCGCAGGAAGCCGGCGTCGCCGCCGAAGGCTTCCTTCAGCGGATTGAACTGCGCAAAGCCGCTCATTTCGGCCAGGCCGTGCGCCGCGCACCAGGCGGCGATGGTGGCCAGTTCGATGTCGACATCCGGAACGCCGGGGCCGGCCGCGTCGCGGAAGGTGTTGCGCACCAGGCAGTAGGCGCCGTCTTCCTTGTCCTGCATGCCTTCCGGCAGGGAGTCCTTGTCGCGGGCGGTGTCGTACATGACCCGGTATAGAGCGGGGTGTTCCTGCGAGAAGCGGACATAGGCGACGCCGATCTCGGTCATCAGGCTGGTGAGGTCGGGCGTCGATCCCTGGACCGCGGCCATGCCGTCGCCGAGTGCTTCCCAGCCGACATGAGCGACGGCCTCCAGCAGTTCGCCCTTGTCCTTGAAGTGGTGATAGGGCGCGGCCGGGCTGACGCCGGCCTCACGCGCCACGGCCCGTAAAGAGAGGGCGCTGGGACCTTCGCGCTCCAGAATCCGGATGGCGGCGTCGACCAGCGCGCGGCGCAGGTCACCGTGGTGATAGGGGCGGATATCGGCAACAGCGGCGGTGCTCATTGAACCTGTATAAACTTTCATCCGAACGCCGTAAAGATCATCTTGACACCGCTTAGATGGGTTTATATCTAAGCACTGTCCAGATCGGACAAACCCTTCGCCCCCCTCCCCGGGTGAGACGAGGGGATCAAACGGGGGGCTTCCGGTCACACCGGAGCCCAAACTCAAAAGGTGTGTGTCATGCAAGTTTCCAAGCTGTCTTCGTTCGAACGCTTCTTCGACCGTTCGGCCGCCGTGCTGTTCCTGGGTCTGGGTCTGATCCTGGCCGGCGCGACCGCGTTCATCGGCGTCTAGA
>JANPKF010000687.1:0-4372 GCA_031425895.1 Caulobacteraceae bacterium
CCCGCCGGCGACCCGGATGGCGCCCTGGCCGCCCGCTATCGCACCCCGACCCCGCGCCTCGACCTCATCGGAACCCTCCGGCAGTTCGCGAGGGCCAGCGCAGATGTGTCGGACGGGTTACTGGCGGATGCCGGCCGCATCGCCATCGCCAGCGGCCTCGCCGTCGATGTGGCGCTTGACCGGATGCCGCTGTCGGCGGAAGCGGCGGCCTGGCTGTCGGAGCAACCGGATCAGGTCGCCGCCCGGCTGTCCCTGGCCACGGGCGGCGACGACTACCAGATCGTCTGCGCCGTTGATCCGGCGGAACGTCCGGCCCTGCATGCCGCGGAGGCGGGACTGACCGCGGTTGGCCGGTTCAAGTCGGGGCAGGGGGTGACGGCGGGCCATAACGGCGCCCGGGTGGATCTCACAAGGCTCGGCTGGGTTCACTAACGCCCGACGCTTCAAGGCTCCACGTCATCAACGGCCCCGCGCTTCCCGAAACCCGCCCTTAACCCCGGCGGCGCATAACCCGTCCATGGATCGCCGCGCCCTTCTCACCCTCGCGCCAGCCCTGCTGGCCGCCACCGCCGCCCAGGCCGCGGGTGGAGGCGGAGAGAAGAAGAAAGACAGCTCGGGGCAGCACGTCGACCTTACCCCCATGGCCCTGCCGGTCGTGGTCGGGGGCAGGCTGGTCAACTATGTGTTTGTCATTCTGCGCCTCAACCTCAGCCCTTCGGCTGATGCGATCAAGGTGCGAACCAAGGAGCCCTGGTTCCGCGACGCCATGGTCCGGGCAGGACACCGCAGTCCCTTCACCAATCCCAAGGACTACACGGTCCTCGACGAGGCCAGGCTGAAGGCTGTCCTGCTCCGCGAAGCCGGCGCCATCGCGGGGGCGAAGAACTTCACCTCGGTGACCGTCATCTCGATGACGCCCAAGCAGCGCAGCGGTTTGCCGCGCCCCCAAGGGTAACCAAAACCTTTCGGCGCCATTGCGCCGCAATTCCCTAACTGGCAAACAAAGGTCGTCTTTTCGCAAACGGGCAACAAGCCTGATCGAGAAGGGGGTCTGGAAGTCGCTCAGAGCAGCGGGCCAAAGCCTCCCGCCAAAGGAAACAAAGGGGCTTCTTCTCACCATGACTACCGATCAATTCCTCTGGCTTGCCATCGGGGGCGGCGTTCTCGCCGTGCTCTACGGCATCGTCCAGACCATGGCGCTGTTGCGCAAATCGCCGGGTAACGCCCGGATGCAGGAAATCGCCGCCGCCATCCAGGAAGGCGCGCAAGCCTATCTGAACCGCCAGTACGCCACGATCGGCGGCATCGGCGCGGTCATCCTGGTCATCCTGTTCTTCGTCCTCGGCCTGCTGCCGGCCGTCGGCTTCCTGGTCGGCGCGGTGCTCTCGGGCGCCGCCGGCTTCATCGGCATGCTGGTCTCGGTCCGCGCCAACGTGCGCACCGCCCAGGCCTCGTCCGAGAGCCTTGCCAAGGGCCTCAATGTCGCCTTCACCTCCGGCGCCATCACCGGCATGCTGGTGGCCGGCCTCGCCCTGCTGGGCGTCGCGGGCTACTATTACGTGCTGACCAAGGTGCTGGGCGCTGAAAGCCGCACCGTCATCGACAGCCTCGTCTGCCTCGGCCTCGGCGCCTTGCTGATCTCCATCTTCGCCCGCCTCGGCGGCGGCATCTTCACCAAGGGCGCCGACGTCGGCGGCGACATGGTTGGCAAGGTCGAAGCCGGTATTCCGGAAGACGACCCCCGCAACGCCGCCACCATCGCCGACAACGTCGGTGACAACGTTGGCGACTGCGCCGGCATGGCCGCCGACCTGTTCGAGACCTATGCGGTGACCACGGTCGCCACCATGGTCCTGGCCTCCATCCTGTTCGCCGGCGAGCAAGCCGCCGCCATGATGATGCTGCCGCTGGCCATCTGCGGGGTCTGCATCGTCACCTCCATCGTCGGCACGCTGGCCGTCCGGCTCGGCAAGAAGCAGAACATCATGGGCGCCCTCTACCAGGGCCTCATCGTCACCGGCTTCCTGTCGATCTTCGCCGTCTACTGGGTGATCCAGAGCCTGGTTCCCGCCGCCGGCGTCGAGGTCGAAGGCATCGTCCGCACCCCGATGGATCTCTTCTGGTGCGGCATGGCCGGCCTCGTGGTCACCGCCCTGATCGTCATGATCACCGAGTACTACACGGGCACCAACTTCCGCCCGGTCCGCTCAGTTGCTCAAGCTTCGGTCTCCGGTCACGGCACCAACGTGATCCAGGGCCTGGCCATGAGCCTTGAGTCCACGGCCCTGCCGGCCCTGACCATCATCGTCGGCATCGTCGTCACCTACACGCTGGGCGGCATCTTCGGCATCGCGGTGGCCACCACCACCATGCTGTCGCTGGCCGGCTTCATCGTCGCGCTGGACGCCTTTGGTCCGGTCACCGACAACGCCGGCGGCATCGCCGAAATGGCCGGCCTTCCCCCGGAAGTCCGCGTCACCACCGACGCCCTCGACGCCGTCGGCAACACCACCAAGGCCGTCACCAAGGGCTACGCGATCGGTTCGGCCGGTCTCGGCGCCCTGGTGCTGTTCGCCGCCTATACCCAGGACCTGAAGTTCTTCACCGCCAACGCGGACGTCGGGACCTTCTTCCACGGGCTGGGCGACATCGCCTTCGACCTCTCCAACCCCTACGTCGTCGTCGGTCTGCTGTTCGGGGGGCTGCTGCCCTTCCTGTTCGGCGGCATGTCGATGACCGCCGTGGGCCGCGCCGCCGAAGCGGTGGTGCAGGAAGTCCGCCGTCAGTTCCGGGAAAACCCCGGCATCATGACCGGCGAGGTGAAACCCGAGTACGGCCGCGCCGTCGACATCCTGACCAAGGCCGCGATCCGCGAGATGATCGTGCCGTCGCTGCTGCCGGTCGTGTCGCCCATCGCGCTGTTCTTCATCCTCGACGCCATCACCACCCGCCAGAACGCCTTCGCCGGCCTCGGCGCGATGCTGATGGGCGTGATCGTCACCGGCCTGTTCGTCGCCATCTCGATGACCAGCGGCGGCGGCGCCTGGGACAACGCCAAGAAGATCATCGAGGAGGGCTTCACCGACAAGGACGGGGTCACCCATGGCAAGGGTTCGGAGGCTCACAAGGCCGCCGTCACCGGCGACACCGTCGGCGACCCCTACAAGGACACCTCGGGTCCCGCCGTGAACCCGATGATCAAGATCACCAACATCGTCGCCCTGCTGCTGCTGGCTATTTTGGCGCACTGAGGCTCCGGTTCTGGTTTGAACTACGGACGCCCCGGGGGGAAACTCCCGGGGCGTTTGTATTTGGGGGATGTGTTTTGAAGCCTGTTCGATTGCTGACAATGGCCGGCCTGCTGCCGGTCCTGCTGGTCATGCTCACCGCGGCCAAGGCCCCGGAGCCGAGCCCGCGCTGGCCATTGGCCGACGAGGCGCTGGTCTATTTCTACCACGTCAAGACGCCCGAGCGGGACGGCCGTGTCTACTGGATGAAGATCGACGGCCAGAACGTCGCCAAGCTGGACGTCAGCGAGCACAGCTGGGTCTACGTCAAGCCGGGCGCCCATGTGATCACCAGCCGCGCGCCGCTCGACCCCGGGGTCGGCGAATCGGGAACGACCTGGCCGCTCGAATTCGAAGGCGGCAAGGTCTACTATTTGCGCTTCACATCATCGGCCAAACCGCCGGTGGCGGTGAATGGTCAGGTCTCCGGGCGAATGTTTGCCCCGGCTATCCCGATGCTGATGGAGATGACGCGGGAAAATGCGCGGATCGAACTGCTGCGGTCCCACTACCGCGCGCCGGAACCCGACTGGCCGCTGACGAGATAGCTTTTCCGAGCGTGGCGCCCATCGCTCGGCAAATCCGCTAGAAGGGGCCCATGTCCGACCTCTTCGCCGCCGCCGGCCTCACGCCCCACGCCCCGGCGCCGCTTCCCGAACGCCTGCGTCCCCAGACCCTCGACGATGTCGTCGGCCAGGAACACCTGCTCGGCCCCGGCGGTCCGATCCGCCGCATGGTCGAGGGCGGCCGCCTCGCCTCGATGATCCTCTGGGGCCCGCCCGGCACCGGCAAGACCACCATCGCCCGCCTGCTGGCCAAGGCCGCCGGCTATGAGTACCAGCAGCTGTCGGCCGTCTTTTCCGGCGTCGCCGACCTCAAGAAGGCCTTCGAACAGGCCCGCATGCGCCGCAGCGCCGGCCAGTCCACCCTGCTGTTCGTGGACGAGATCCACCGCTTCAACCGGGCTCAGCAGGACGCATTCCTTCCCTACGTCGAGGATGGCACGGTGGTGCTGGTGGGTGCGACGACGGAGAATCCCAGCTTCGAGCTCAACGCCGCTCTGCTCAGCCGGGCTCAGGTGCTGA
>JANPKF010000688.1:0-1982 GCA_031425895.1 Caulobacteraceae bacterium
CACACCAGCTGACCGTCGGCGGTGAGCGCGATCACGCCCCCGTCGCCCTTGATGTCGACGAGCTGCTTCTGCACCACCTCGTCGGCCGCCGCCTGCAGGCTCATGCCCTTGTACTGCACCAGGGCGCAGATGGTCCGGGCCACGGTCAGGCGGATGAAGTACTCGCCACTGCCGGTCGCCGAGACGGCGCAGCTGCGGTTGTCGGCATAGGTGCCGGCCCCGATAATCGGCGCGTCGCCCACCCGGTTCCAGCGCTTGGCGGTCATGCCCCCCGTCGAGGTGCCGGCGGCGATGTCGCCCTTCCGGTCGAGCGCGTCGACGCCGACGGTGCCGAACCGATGGTCGTCCGGCTGGGGTCCCTGCGAGATCGACCTGGCGGCCGAGGGCGCGTTGATCGGCCGGGTCGGGATCGGCAGGCGCTGGTCGTTCAGCGTCTTCTCGAGTTGCTCCCAGCGCCGCTCGGTAAAGAAGAAGGCCGGATCGACCTGCTCCAGCCCCACGACCTTGGCGAACTGGTCGGCCCCGTCGCCGATCAGCATGACGTGCGGCGACTTCTCCATCACCGACCGGGCCAGGCTGATCGGATGCCGCGTGCGGGTGACGCCGGCCACACTGCCGGCCTTCATCGTCGCCCCGTCCATGAAGGCCGCGTCGAGCTCGTTGCGGCCCTCGGCGGTAAACACCGCCCCGCGACCAGCATTGAACAGCGGATCGTCTTCCATGACCTTGATGGTCGCCTCGACGGCGTCCATGGCGCTGCCGCCTTTTTCCAGCACCCGCTGGCCCTCGGCCAGAGCGCCGGCCATGGCCTTGCGATAGGCGGCCTCGGTCTTCGCATCCATGCTGGCGCGCTCGATGACGCCCGCGCCGCCGTGGATGACAAGGGCCCACTGCGGCTTGTCCTGGGCGGCGGCCGGGCAGGCCAGCAGCGCGGCGAGGCCCAGGGCGATGAAGACTCTACGGATCACGGCGCTTCCCTCAATGTTGTCCTTCCGGTGAGAAGGCACGAGGGCTTACGCCTGCACAACCCCGCGCCGGATCTGGTCGAGTTCGATGCTCTCGAACAGGGCCTTGAAGTTGCCCTCGCCGAAGCCCTCGTTGCCCTTGCGCTGGATGATCTCGAAGAAGATCGGGCCGATCAGGTTTTCGGTGAAGTTCTGCAGCAGGATGCCGTGGCCCTCGGTCGGGGCGCCGTCGACGAGGATCTTGTTGGCGTGCAGGCGCTGCAGGTTCTCGCCATGGCCGACGACGCGGTCGTTGAGCAGTTCGTAGTAGCTGTCGGGGGTGTCCTGGAAGCGGACGCCGCGCTCGCGCAGGGTCTCGACGGTGTGGAAGATGTCGTCGCTGCCGAAGGCCAGGTGCTGGATGCCCTCGCCACGATAGTCGCGCAGGAATTCCTCGATCTGGCTGTGCTCGTCCTGGCTCTCGTTCAGCGGGATGCGGATCTTGCCGTCCGGGCTGGTCATCGCCTTGGAGAACAGGCCGGTGACCTTGCCCTCGATGTCGAAGTAGCGGATTTCGCGGAAGTTGAAGACCTGCTCGTAGAAGTCGGCCCACTTCTTCATGTTGCCGCGGAACACATTGTGGGTCAGGTGGTCGAGGTAGGTCAGGCCCATGCTGTTGGCCGCCGCCTTCTCCGCCGCGCCCTCAATGGGGGCGAAGTCGACGTCATAGATGCTTTGCGCGCCGTAGCGATCGACCAGGTAGAGGTTGGTGCCGCCGATCCCCTCGATGGCCGGGATGTTCAGCTCCATCGGGCCGATCTTGCCCTGCGTCGCCGGCTTGGCGCCGCGCTCGAGCGCCAGCTTGTAGGCCACGGCGGCGTCGCGGACGCGGAAGGCCATGGCATTGGCCGACGGGCCGTGGGCGGCCTGGAACTCGGCGGCCTGGCCGACCGGGTCCATGTTGAGGATGAAGTTGATGTCGCCCTGGCGGAAATGCAGCACGTTCTTGGAGCGGTGCTTGCCGACGGCGGTGAAGCC